>JBKOXV010000273.1:0-12969 GCA_046725105.1 bacterium
ATCCCATCTCCTTCGTCGTGCTGATCGGCGTGCTCCTCTTCCGGCCGACGGGCATCCTCGGTGAGCAGCTCGGCCGGACGAGGGTATGAGACCATGACCATCACCACCTCTCACACCACCAGCACCGGCTTCGTGGCGCGAGTGCGCCGGGGCGGGATGACCGACGGAGTGGCGCGGTGGTGGCGGCGCCAGCCCCGGTGGGTCAAGCTGATCGCCGCCGTACTCGGCTTCGGCGTGGCCGTGCTGCTGCCCTACATCCCCGACGTCCCGGTGCTGTCGAGCATCTTCAACACCCCGGGGTCCGATTTCGCCAGCGTGCTCTTCTACCCCGTGGCCTGCTACGTAATGGTGGCCATCGGCCTGAACATCGTCGTCGGCCAGGCGGGCCTGCTCGACCTCGGCTACGTGGCGTTCTTCGCCATCGGCGCCTACACGTCGGCCGTCCTCGGCTCCGGCCACGGCAGCTGGCCGTGGCTCCTCACCGTGCCGGCCGGCATCGCTGTCGCCATGACCGCCGGCGTGCTCCTCGGCCTGCCGACGCTCCGGTTGCGGGGCGACTATCTCGCCATCGTCACCCTCGGCTTCGGTGAGATCATCCGCATCACCGCCAACAACATGGGCTGGCTGGGTGGCCCTCGGGGCGTGCAGAACATCCCCCGTCCACCGTCGTTCCTCGGGCTGCACTTCGGGGTCATCGACGCCAAGCCGTACTACTGGCTGGCGCTCGTGGCCATCGTGCTCATCATCCTCGTGTACAAGGCCCTCGAGCACAGCCGGGTCGGCCGGTCGTGGCTGGCCATCCGCGAGGACGAGGACGCCGCCGAGCTGATGGGCGTGCCCACGTTCAAGTTCAAGTTGTGGGCGTTCGCCATGGGGGCCGCCATCGGCGGGTTCTCGGGCACGTTCTACTCCGGCTTCGCCGGCTCGATCACGCCCGACACGTTCACGTTGATCCTGTCGATCCTGTTCATCTGCTGCGTGGTGCTGGGCGGTTCGGGCAACCTGGTCGGGGCCATCGTCGGCGCCGTCGTCATCGGCTACCTGCCGGAGCGCTTCCGGGGCTTTTCCGAGTACCGGGTGCTGGTGTTTGGCGCCGCCCTCGTGGTGATGATGATCTTCCGGCCCGAGGGCATCGTGCCGAGCCGCCGGCGCGCCGCCGAGCTCGAGGATCGCCGGGAGGCGGTGGAGCATGGCTGAGCCCCGGCCGGTCCGGCCGGTTCTCGAGCTGGACGAGCTCACGATGCGGTTCGGCGGCCTGGTCGCCCTGCACGAGGTGAGCTTCGCCATCGAGCCCCAGCAGATCTTCGGGCTCATCGGACCCAACGGGGCCGGCAAGACCACGTGCTTCAACGCCATCACCGGCGTCTATCGCCCGTCGGGCGGCATCATCTACTTCCACGGCGAGCCGCTCGGCCACCGCAAGCGCTACGAGATCACGCAGCTCGGGATCGGCCGCACCTTCCAGAACATCCGGCTGTTTCCCGAGATGACGGCGCTCGAGAACGTGCTCGTCGGCGCTGACGCTCACCACACCACCAGCGTGCCCGGTGCGCTCTTCACCCGGACGTTCCGGCACCGGCGTGAAGAGGCCGACGGCTACGAGCGGGCCCGCGAGCTGCTGCAGTTCGTCGGGATCGCCGACCGGGCCGAGGACGCGGCGCGCAACCTCCCGTACGGCTACCAGCGCCGCCTCGAGATCGCCCGTGCCCTGGCCACCGAGCCGTCGCTCCTGTGCCTCGACGAGCCGGCGGCCGGCTTCAACCCGGCCGAGAAGCAGCAGCTGCTCACCCTCATCCAGCGCATCCGCGAGCGCGGCTACACGGTGCTGCTCATCGAGCACGACATGGGTCTGGTCATGAACGTCAGCGACCGCATCGCCGTGCTCGACTTCGGACGCAAGATCGCCGAAGGCACGCCGAACGACGTACGCCAGGATCCGGCCGTCATCGAGGCGTACCTGGGGGTGCCGGCCGATGCTTCTTGAGCTCGACGACATGCACGTCTTCTACGGCCGCATCGAGGCCATCAAAGGGCTGTCGATCACTGTCGACGAGGGCGAAGTGGTCACGCTGATCGGTGCCAACGGCGCCGGGAAGACCACGACGTTGAAGGCCATCTCCGGCGTCCGGCCCGTCGCCGACGGCCGGGTGCTCTTTGCCGGCCAGGACATCACCCACGTCCCACCACACCGACGGGTCGAGCTCGGCATCTGCCAGGCCCCCGAGGGACGACGGGTGTTCCCCGGCATGAGCGTGCTCGAGAACCTCGAGATGGGGGCCTACGCCCGCAAGAACCGCACCGAGCAGGTTCGCCGTGAGGATCTCGAGCGGGTGTTCACGCTCTTCCCCCGGCTGGAGGAGCGCGCCACGCAGGTGGGTGGCACGTTGTCGGGAGGCGAGCAGCAGATGCTGGCCATCGGCCGCGCCCTCATGGCGCGGCCGCGGCTCCTGCTCCTCGACGAGCCGTCGATGGGCCTGGCGCCGCTCCTGATCGCACAGTTGTTCGAGGTCATCACCGACATCAACGAGCAGGGCACCACCATCCTCCTGGTGGAGCAGAACGCCGCCCAGGCGCTCGGCCGGGCCCATCGCGCCTACGTCCTGGAGACCGGTCGCATCGTGAAGGAGGGCGGCGGCCACGACATGCTCGACGACGAGGCCGTCCAGGCCGCCTACCTCGGCGGCGACGTCGGCACCGGCATGAAACCGGTCTGACCGGACCAGAGGTGGGTGCCGTCGTCGCCGGTGGCGGCCAGCACCAGCCTGTCCCCCGCGGGCGCGGTGACCACGACGGAGTGGCTCCCGCTCGGCAGACCGGCGGGCAGCCGGAGGGCCTTCCAATGGGTGGCGTCGGTGGCCGTCGCCACCGCCAGCCGCGACCCGAGACGAGCACCCACCACGAGGCCGTCACCGACGACGGCGAGGCTCGTGACGGCGCTGAGCGGATCGGGGTCGGTGCCGAGGGGCGCCACCCTCGTGCGGTGCCACACCCGGCCGTCGGGCGACGACCACACAACGACGCCGGTGCGTCCGTTGGCGGTCTCCGTCCCCGCCACGGCCCAGCCGCGCCGCCACGCCACGGCGACTTGGGGCGTCTCGCTGGCTGGGCCGCCGAGGCTGGGGTCGTCGAGGCGGCGCCACGTGCGGCCGTCGGCCGACGTCCAGAGCACCGCGTCGCTGTCGAGGCGCCCGGTGCCCGACACGAAGCGGTCGCCGGCGGCGAGGTACCCGGCCGCCGACCCGGCGACGGCGAAGGCCCGCACGGTCTCGCCGGGGGCGCTCTCGAGGGCGGGATCAGCGTCGGCGATCACGAACGCCTCGTGGGCGTCGGGCGAGGTCCAGGCGGCGGCGCCGGTGCGATCGTTGCGATCCGTGCGCGTGCCCACCACGACGAAGCCGGCGGGGCCGGCCGCCATCTCGTTCACCGAGCCCTGCCGCGGCCCGCCGTACAGCTCGACATCGGCCACCACTTCGCGCAGCGTGGCGCCGTCGAGATACCAGGACCCGATGCGCGGGTTGCCGTGCGTCCCGCCGCTGGCCTGGCCGATGGCGGCGGCCCGCCCGTCGGCGGCCACGGCCGTCGTGGTGAGCTCGCTGAGGAACCCGTAGGGGCTCTTCGGCGCCGTCTCGAGTCGGGTCCACGTCGTCCCGTCGGCGGTGCGCCACACCGCCGGCGTGCGGTTGCCGTCGGTGGTGACCGAGCCCACGGCCATCAGGCCGTCGGGCCCGGGGGCGGCGTCGACGACCCGCACCAGGCCGGGTCCGAGCGTCGCCGCCGGTGCGGCCCGCCAGTCGATCGTGCGCTCCGACGAGCCCGACGACGAGCACGCGCCGGCCACCGCGAGTGCAGCGACGGGAAGTCGCCATCGCAGCCGCCGGGCGGGCCTCATGGCCGAGCGACGCTATAGGGTCGATCGATGGACGCCGCGGCGGCGGTCCCCCAACCCGCCCTCCACCCGACGGGCCCCGACCCGACGGCCACCGATCTCCTGCTCGTCCGCCACGGCCGGTCGGCCGACGTGGTGCCCGGGTCGCCCGCCTCGCTCGATCCGCCTCTCCACGCCGAGGGCGTCGCCCAAGTGCGCGCCCTGACGCAGCGGCTGGCGGCGCGCCGGATCGACGCCGTCTACGCCTCCCACCTCGCTCGGGCGGTGGAGACGGCCCGTCCTCTCGCCGAGGCCCGGGGTCTCGCCGTCGAGTCGATCGAGGACCTCGAGGAGGTTCGGCTCGGTGATTGGGGCGGCGGCGAGTTTCGGCGGCGGGCCGCCACCGGCGACCCGGAATGGCTGGCGTGGAGCCGGACCCGACGTTGGGACGGCATCCCCGGCGGCGAGGGTGACGCCGTGTTCCGGTCGCGGGTCTCGGCCGCCATCGAGGCCATCGTGCTCGGCCACGCCGGCCAGACGGTGGCAGTCGTCGTCCACGGCGGCGTGATCAACGCCTATCTCTCCGACGTCTTCGGCATCGACCACAGCTTGTGGCTCACGGTGGAGAACACGTCGATCACCCTCGTCCGGGTGACGGCCGAGGGCCACCACGTGGTCGTGGCCGGCGACTGCCACCACCTGTACGACCCGGTCCTCGGACCAGCCGGGTGATACTCCGGGCCGGGTACGGTGCCGCCATGGCCACGGCCACACCCACCCAGACGCCGAACCCCGATGCCATCAAGTTCACGCTCGACGTCCGCCTGAACGGCATGATCAACCTGTCGCCCGGTGACGATCCCACGACGCCGTTCGAGCGCGAGGTGCTGGCCGTGTCCGGCGTCGCCAACCTGTTCGGCGTCAACGACTTCGTCACCGTCACCCGGGCGCCCGGCGCCGATTGGGACCCCATCATCGCCGCCGTCCGCCACGCCGCCGAGGAGCACCTGTGACCGAACCAGTCGAGCCAGTCGAGCCACTGAAGACACGTGTCACCGAGCTGCTCGGTGTCCGCTACCCCATCGTGCAGGCGCCGATGGGCTGGATCGCGCGAGCCCAGCTGGCGTCGGCGGTGTCCGACGCGGGCGGGCTCGGCATCATCGAAACCTCCTCCGGCGACCTGCCCGCCGTGCGCGAAGAAATCCTCAAGATGCGCGATCTCACCGACAAGCCGTTCGGCGTGAACATCGCCATGCTCTTCGTCCGCGATCCGGGCATCGTCGACTTCGTGGTCGACCAGGGCGTGCGGTTCGTCACCACCAGCGCCGGCGACCCCACCAAGTACACGCGGCAGCTGAAGGACGCCGGCCTCACGGTCTTCCACGTCGTGCCGACGTTGGCCACGGCGCGCAAGGCGGTCGACGCCGGCGTGGACGGCCTCGTGGTCGAAGGCGGCGAGGGCGGTGGCTTCAAGAACCCGCGGGACGTGGCGTCGATGGTCCTGCTGCCGCTCGTGTGCTCACACGTCGACGTCCCGGTGATCGCCGCCGGCGGGATCTGCGACGGCCGCTCGATGGCGGCCGCCTTCGCCCTCGGCGCCGAGGGCGTGCAGATGGGCACCCGGATGGTCTCGGCCGCCGAGTCCCCGGTGCACGGCAATTGGAAGGAGGCGATCGTGGCCGCCGCCGAGACCGACACGGTCTTCCTCAACCGCTACTCGAGGCCGGGTCTGCGGGCCCTTCGCACCGAGCGCAGCACTCGTCTGGAGCGCGAGGACCACGTCGGGATGGAGGAGTTCGGCACCATCCTCGACCTCTACTTCGGGGGCGACATGGAAGCGTCCCTGGCTCTCGGCGGGCAGGTGATGGGCCGCATCGACGAAGTGAAGCCAGTGGCCCGAGTGATCCAGGAAACGGTCACCGAGTTCTACGACGTCGCCGCCCGCCTGGGGCGATTCGTTGCTCCGGTGACCGCCGACCAGTAGTCTCCGACGTGGGCGGAGACTTCCAGCGCGGCCCCCGGAGGTCTCAAGGGTGAAGATCAACGTCAAGCAGATACTCATCTACTTGGTGATCGCGTTCGTCATCCTGTCGATTTGGAACGCCCCCACCACCACCGGCAACAGCGTGGGGAGCTTCCTCGGATCGGTCGGCAGCTGGATCGGGGATCTCATCGACCGGTTCGCCACGTTCGTCACGAGCCTCAAGCAGTGATGTAGGCCGGCCGTCATGGCTCGGGGCACCAGCCCGTTCCCTCTCTTTCCCACACCGGACGAGATCCTGCGCACCTACCTCGTCACCGGGGAGCGCGTGATCCACGTCGACCGACCGGCCCTGAACGCCTTCGTCATCATCCAGCTGCGCGAGGTCCTGATCGCCGCCGGCCTGTTCGCGCTGTTCCTGTGGGCCGTGATCAGTGGCAGGGGCGCCGGTGTGGCGCTGGTGCTCTTCATCGCCTTCGACGCCGTGCTCGTGTGGCTTGTCGTGAAGCGACTGCAGGAGTTCTACACGCGCTATGTGATCACGACGTTCCGTGTCCTGCGCATGTGGGGCATCTTCACCCGGCGCAACGTGTGGATCCCGTGGGCCAAGATCACGGACCTGTCGTTCAGCCAGTCGCTCCTCGGCCGGGTGTTCGGCTACGCCACGGTGCGGATCGAGTCGGCCAACGAGGAGTCAGGGCTCAAGGACCTGTCCGACCTCCGGTACCCGCTGCGGTTCAACCGGATCCTGGTCGAGATGATCAACACCAAGCAGGGTCAGCTCAACGCGCCCACCTTCGCCGCCAGCCTGTACGAATGAGGTGCGGGTGGCGAGGCTGAGCTGGACGGCGGTCACCCACACGGCCACCGCCCCCACCACGTGCACGGCCACGAGACCGGCCGGCACGTCGTTGAAGTACTGGGTGTAGCCCACCGCGCCCTGCGCGATGGCGATCCACACGAACGCCGTCAACGGGCGCATCATCACGTCCCAGTCGCGCTGATCGCGGCGGGCGACGCCGGCCAGCACCAGCGCGGCCACCACGGTGAAGATCACGGCGCCGCTGTGCACCCGGGCGACGGAGCTGATCTGGAGGTCGAAGCGGTGGGCGTTCTCGTCGCCGCCGTGGGGCCCGGTACCGGTGACGACCGTGCCCGTCACCACCGCCACCGCCGTGAGGGCGGTGACGAGCCAGGCCAGCCGGCGCACCGGCGTCGAGACGGTGGGCCGATACGGGCCGTCCTCGCCCGCCCGCCGGTGCAGCACGACGGCCGCAGTGAGGATCGCCATCGAAAGCACGAAGTGGGCCGCCACCGCCACCGGGTTGAGATCGGTGAGCACGGTGATGCCGCCCAGCACGATCTGGGCGACGACGCCGGCCACGAGCGACGCCGACAGCCACACCAGGTCGCGCCGGCGGGGCACGCGGGCCAGCGATCCGAGGACGGCGAGGATCACGGCGACTGACACGACGCCGGTGATGACGCGGTTGACGAATTCCACCATCGGGTGGAGCGACCACTCGGCCACCAAGCGGTCCTGTTCGCACGTCGGCCAGTCGGGGCAGCCGAGGCCGGAGCCTGTGAGCCGTACGACGGCCCCGGTGACGACGATGGCCGCCAGCGACCACGCCGCCACGAGGGTGACGCGCTCGTACGTGCGGGGGCTGACGACGGGCAGGGCCATCGCCGTGGAGGCTAGGGCGTGGCCTCTCCCCCTCCCGTTTCACGGGAGGGGAGGGGATGGTGGCAGCTACGTATGACGGACGGTCATGCCGCCGTCGACGACGACGACGGCGCCGTTGACGAAGGAGGCAGCCGGCAGGACGAGTGACAACGTCATGTGGGCGACCTCCTCGGGCTCGCCGTAGCGGCGCAGCGGCACCCGGCGCCGGGCATAGGCGTCCTTGTCGGCATCCGGAATGCCGGCGGTCATGCCGGTGTTGATCGGGCCCGGGCAGACGCAGTTCACCGTGACGCCCGTGCGGCCCAGCTCGACGGCCAGGCTCTTGGTGAGCCCGATCACGCCGTGCTTCGACGCCGTGTACGCCGGGAGGCCGCCCGTGGCGATGAGACCCTCGGTGGAGGCGATGTTCACGACGCGGCCGGCCCCGCCGGCTCGCAGGTGCGGGAGGGCCGCCCGCACCAGCCAGGCCTGAGCGGTGAGGTTGACGTCGAGGGTGCGGTGCCAGGCGTGCTCGAACTCGTCGTCGGGCGCGTCGCTGCCGGCCACGAACGACACCCCGGCGTTGTTCACGAGGATGTCGAGCCCGCCGAAGCGCTCGACGACGCCGTCCACGAGGCGGCGCACGGCGTCGGGCGAGCTGATGTCGGCCTCGAACCCGGCCGCCTCGCCCCCTGCCGCCGTGATCTCGTCGACGACGGCGGCCACCCGATCGGCGCCCACGTCGGCGACGGCCACCCGCGCCCCCTCGTCGGCGAAGAGGTGGGCCGTGGCCCGCCCCATGCCCGACGCCGAGCCGGTGACGAGGGCCACCTTCCCCGCGATCGAGCGCGACAGGCGGCTCAGCCGGGGCATTGGAGGCAATAGGCGTCGACCGTGTTCTCCAGCAACATCGCCGGCGTCATGGCGCCGGTGCCGCCCGGCATCGGCGTGATCCATCCGGCCACCTCCGACACCGGCCCGAAGTCGACGTCGCCGACGATGCCCGCCTCCGATCGCGAGATGCCGACGTCGAGCACGGCCGCCCCCGGCTTCACGAACTCGGGCGTGACGAGCCGGCCCACGCCGACGGCGGATACGAGGATGTCGGCCTCCCGGCCCACGGCGGCCAGCTCCGGCGTGCGGGAATGGGCGATGGTGACGGTGGCATCGGTGCCCTTGGCGGCCAGCAACAAGGCGACGGGCAGTCCGACCAGCGTCGAGCGGCCGATGACGACGGCGCGGCGGCCGCTGACCGGCACGTCGTAGCGCGAGAGGAGCGCCATGATGCCCCGGGGCGTGCAGGGCACGAGTCCGGGCGAGCCCCGCACCAGCCGGCCGAGGCTGGAGGCCGTGAGCCCGTCGACGTCCTTGGCCGGCGGGATGAGGTCGATCACCGGATCGGCGGCCAGGCCGGCCGGCAGGGGCAGCTGCACGAGGATGCCGTGCACGTCGGGGTCGGCCGCCAGGTCGGCGACCACCGCCTCGACCTCGGACTGGCTGGCGTCGGCGGGCAGGTCGGTGTGGCGCGACAGCATGCCGACGGCAGCGGCCTGCTTCTGCTTCGACGCCACGTAGCGGCGGCTGGGGGCGTCGTCGCCGACGAGCACCGTGGCCAGGCACACCGGCGGCGACCCCATCGCCGTCAGGCGCGCCGCCACCCCGGCCCGTACGTCTTCGGCCAGGGCCTTACCGTCCATGATCACCGCGGGCACGGCCCGGAAGTTACAGGCGCTTGAGGTCGCGCACGCGGTTGCGGTCGAGCTCGTCCGGCGCTCCGAAGAGATATCCCTGGGCCAGGCGCACGCCGATGCCCTCGAGGCTGTCCGCCTCGGCCTGGCTCTCCACGCCCTCGGCCAGCAGCACGGCGCCGACCTCCTTGGCGAAGACGCCGATGGTCGATACCAGCGCCTGCTGGTCGGGCCTGTGGTCGATGCCCCGGACCAGCTCGGGCGCGATCTTCACCACGTCGGGCTCGAGCTGGTGCACCGCCTTCAGGCTGGCCGACGTGGCGCCGGTGTCGTCGAGGGCCATCTGCGGGCGCACGTCGTCGCCGGCCCACAGGTCGCCCAGGCGCTCGAACCATGCCGCCGGGTTGTCGCGCAGGTTCACCTCGAACCACATCCGCGCCAAAGGCCAGTCGTCGCGCTCCTCCTGGAAGCGGGTCCACGCCAGCGTGGCCGGGCTGGCGTTCACGGCGAGGAACCACGCCGGCGGCAGCAGATCGACGCTGACGACGGCAGCACGCACGGCGGCCAGCTCCAGCTCCCGCCGCAGGCCGATCTCCTGGGCTTCGGCCAGCCGGGCCATGGGACTGACGCCGGCGCCGTCGCGGAAGCGGGCGAAGGCCTCGACGCCGACGACGCGCCCGGTGCGGAGGTTGACGATCGGCTGGTAGACGGAATAGACGCCGTCGCCGGTGAGAGCTCGCTCGACCCGGCTGGCCACGGCGCGCGAGTGCGGGTCCTGGCGATCGGTCGGATCACCGTCGAGGTAGACGACCAGGTCGGCACCGGCCGACTCGGCCATCTCGGCGGTGCCGCCGCTGGTGCCCCGCACGACGACGTGCACCTCGAGGTCGGGATGATCGCGGCGGATCGACACGATGGCCTCGACCATCGTCGACGCTTCGCCAGGGACGTCGACCACGACGAGGTCGGGCTCCAGGGTGGCCAGCGAGTCGAGCAACGCCTGCACGTCGACGGCGACCGACAGCACCTCGACGCCGCCGGCGGTGAGCGTGGCCCGCACGTCGCCGACTACCGCGGCGTCGGCGAGCAGGACGCAGGTGCGGCGCTGCTCCTGGACCCGGCGTCCACCCCGCCGGAGCAGGCGGCTCAAGGAGCGGCCCTCACGTCGCCGCCCGCCGCCGTCGTTGCCGGAACTGGTGGCATCCGTCACCGAGGGAGCGCCCGCGGTCGCGTGTCCGGATCCGTCCCCGACGGCATCGGGTCCCTCCTCCAACATCCGGGCCGAAGCTACCGGACCGACGCCGCGCTCTGTCACGGGTGGCAGGCTGTCCCGGTGCCAAAAGCCGACCGCTCGGCCCGCACGTAGTGGTGGCTGTGGGCGAGCCGTCCGACGACGTCGTCCTGGCGGGTCTCGCTTCCAGTGACCCTGTCGCGGCCCGGGTCTTCGTGACCCGATTCTCGCCGCGCGCCTACGGCCTGGCCCTCCAGCTCGTCGGCGACCGGGCCGTCGCCGAGGACGTCGCCCAGGAAGCGCTGCTGCGGGCCTGGCGCCACGCCGCCTCGTTCGACTCGCGGCGCGGCTCGGCAGCCACATGGGTGTTGTCGATCGTGCGTCACCTCGCCATCGACACGTTGCGGATGCGCCGCAGCGAGCCGGTCGATCCGGTGCGCCTCGAGCCGTTGATCAGCACCTACGGCACCGCCGACCCGCCCGCCGTCGCCGCCGAGCACGACGAGGACGCCCGCCGACTCCGCCGGGCCCTGGCCGACCTGCCGGTCGAACAGCGGCGCGCCGTCGTGCTGGCCGCCTACGGCGGGCTCTCCGCCAGCGAGGTCGCCAACGTCGAGCAGATCCCCCTCGGCACCGCCAAGACCCGGATCCGCTCGGGGCTGCGCCGGCTCCGCACCGCCTACGTCGACGAGCAGCCGGAGCTGGACCAGTGAGCCTCGACTGCGCCGAGGTGCGCGACCTCGTTCCCGAGCTGGCCCTCGGCTCGCTCGACGGCGCCACGCGCGCCGAGGTCCTGGCCCACATCTCCCGCTGCCGCGGCTGCCGGGCCGAGGCGCGGGCCCTGGCCGACGTGGTCGACGGCCTGATGGCACTGGCGCCCGAGGTGGAGCCGCCCTCGGGGTTCGCCGACGGAGTCCTGGACGCCATCCGGGCCGAGCAGCAACCCCGCCGGCCGCCGGCCACGGCGCCCCGACGCTGGCGGACCGGCCATCTCGTGGCGGCGGCCGTCGTGGCGGCGGTCGTGGGTGTCGGCGCCACCGTCGCCGTCGTCGTTGCCCGCGACGACCCCAGCCGCGACGTCGCCCTCAACGCCCGCACACTGCAAGTCGTGCCGATGGTCGACGTCACCGACCACACCCTCGGCGACGTCTACGTCTCGCGCGGCACGGATCCGTGGGTGCTCGTCGACGTCGCCTACGGGCTCACCGCCGACCACTATCGGCTCGTGGGCGCCGATGCCAGCGGCTGGCTCGTCGACATCGGCGCCATGCGTCCGCTCAACGGTCGCTGGGCGTGGGCCGGGCGCGTCGACACGATCGGCGCGCTCACCGAGCTGCGCATCGTCGACGGCACCGGCACGGTCGTATGCCGGGCCACGCTGGCCTGACCGCCCACTAACGTGCCCGGCCGTGGGCCGGCCCAGCGGTGCGGAACGCCGCAACGAGATCCTCGAGGTCACCTGCCAGGTCGTGATCGAACGCGGCTTCGGCGCCATCCGCATCTCGGACGTGGCCGACCGACTCGGTGTGTCGACCGGTCTCATCCACTACCACTTCGAGTCGAAGGACCAACTGCTCGCTGATGCCTTCCAGTGGGCGGCCGAAGCCGACCTGGCCCGGCTCCACGCCGAGGTCGACCGCATCGGCACAGCGGTGGAACGCATCGAGCGGATGATCCGGCTGTACGCCCACGTCGAAGCCGAGGCCGGATGGATGCTGTGGATCGACGGCTGGGGTGAGGCGTTGCGCGACCCGGTCCTGCAGCGCATCAGCCAGCATCTCGACCTCGAGTGGCAGCAGGTCCTCGCCGACCTGCTGCGCCTCGGCGTGGCCGCCGGGGAGTTCTCGTGCCCCGATCCCGACGCCACGGCGTGGCGCGTCACCGCACTGCTCGACGGCCTCGGGCTCCAGGTCACCGTGCACGAGGGCCTGGTCACACGCGAGCAGCTGCTAGGCTACGTGCACACCGCGGTGGCGCGCGAGCTGGGCATGACGGAGGCCGCCTTCCAGAGGGCCGCCCGCCGCGCGCGCGACGTGGCCTAGATCAGGGCCGCACCTCGTAGAAGGCCTGTACGGGGTGATCGACATCGAGCCGGCGGAAGCGGGTGAACCCGGCGGCGGCCGCCATGGCGCGGGCCCGCGACTCCGGCAGGCCGAGCGTGCCCAGGCCGGCCCCGCCCGGCTCGGAAAGCGCCGACGCCATGCACGACGTCACCGACACGCCGTACATGAGCGACGCCATCGGGTTCTTGGTGGCGTTCTCGACGAACGTGTCACGCGCCTTCATGTCGACGAGGAGCCACGTCCCGTCGGACGTCACCGCCTGGCGGACGGCGGCGATGGTGTCCTGGGGCCGCGTCATGTCGTGGATGCAGTCGAAGGTGATGACCAGATCGACCGACCCATCGGCGGGCAGCGGCTCGACCCGGGCGTCGTGGAAGTGGGCGTTGGCGACGTCGCGCTGGGCGCGGGCGGCGACGGCCCGCTCGAGGGCCAGTGCCGAAATGTCGTACCCGTGGACGTCGGCAGCGGGGAAGGC
>JBKOXV010000336.1:0-8450 GCA_046725105.1 bacterium
GGATGCTGGTAGCTTGAGCGCCCGGTCAGGCGGGCTCACCCCCATGCGGGTGTGCCGATCGGCCGCCGATCCCGGGCCTGTAGCTCAGTTGGTTAGAGCGCATCCCTGATAAGGATGAGGCCGCTGGTTCGATTCCAGCTAGCCCCACCGAGCGGCTCAGATCCCGAGGTCGCTGAGGCGTTGCGCCAAGGGAGCGTCGAGCACCTCGTGGGCGGCGGCGGTGACCATGAGCGCAACGAATCCGGCCTTCCGACCGAAGACCTTGGCGACCACGGCGCCGGTGACGGTGGCGATGATGGTGGTGGCGAGAACTCTGGCGAGGAGATCGGGACGCTTCTCAGGCTCGGGCATCACCGGAGCGTACGCAGCCGCGCGGCAAGCGTGACGGCTGACCAGCCACGCTCAGTGCGAAAGAGCCGTGCGACCTAGAGACAGCCTCGGCTCGAACGCCCAGGATTCACACGGTGCCGAGGTCCCGCGTGAAGCCCGTCCTGCATCTGATGCTGGCCGCGGTCGGGTTGATCGTCGTTCTGGCCGCGGTGTTGCCGCACTGGAGCGAGCTCGGTCACGTCTTGACCGGCCGCGACAAGGTGGACGGCACGACGGGATGCCTGTCGGGCTACGACGCGTCGGCCGACGGGACGAGCTGTCACGCCGCCGCCTGGGTGCGGGTCGCCGAAGCGGGTGCGATCTTCGTGCTCCTCAACGGCGTCGTGCTGGGCTGGGTGGCGTACCGGATGCAGCGCGAGCGCAGCCGCCGGGCCAGCGCCATGCGACAGGACTGGCTCGTGGCCCGGAGCCAGGCCCGGCTCAACGCGAAGGCGGCGGCCGCGCACGCCGCTACGGCAAGCTGGGTGGCCGCCCCGGCGCCCGTCTCCACCGTCACCTCGTCGACGGAGCTGGTGAGCCAGCCGCGCCCGCCGGCGTAAATGCACCCGGCGCCACGCCGACCCGCCTCCGCTACGCTCGTTGATCCGTGAGAGTGCTGCGGCGCGCCCTACTGGCGCTCACGATGGCGGCCCTCGCCGCCGCCGCCATCAGGGTCCGGGGCCGCGGCGGCACGCCGCCGCAGAGCGGCGGCTGGCAGGAGCTCCCGCTGGATGACCGGTAGGTGACCGACGCCGTGAGCCGCAGGCGTTCCGCGGAACGTTTTCTCGGCCCCGATCCGGTTCTTGGCGGCAAATCGGTGCGGTTTCCGCTCGTTTGCCTGCCTGGAACGACGGGCGGCCCGGGCGGGGGCGGGAGCAGCTGATGCGCGTCGGTGTTCTTGGAGCGGGGGCCGTGGGTGCCCGCGCTGCTCGCCAGCTCGGGACGACGACGAGCAACGTCGAGGTCCTCGTCGCCGATCTCGACCACGCCAAGGCGGAGCGGCTGGCGGCGGCGCTCGCGCCTCGAGTGACGGCCGTGGCGGTCGACCGGCTGGCGCGAGTGGATGTCATCGTGCTCGCCCTCCCCACCCCCCACGCCGAACTGGCCGAGGCCCAGCTGCGCGCCGGCGCCTCGGTGGTGTCGACCTCCGACGACGTGAAGGACGTCGACGCCCTGCTCGGGCTGGGACCCCTGGCCACGTCGCTCGACCGACGGCTCGTCGTCGGCGCGGCGTTCTCGCCGGGGATGTCGAGCCTGCTGGCCCGGTATGCCGCCGCCCGCTTCGACCACGTCGACGAGATCCACGTCGCCACCCACGGCACGGGCGGGCCGGCCTGCGCCCGCCAGCACCACCGCGCCTTGGCCGGCCTGGCGGTGGCGTGGCAGGACGGCGTGTGGACGGAACGCCCGAGCGGATCGGGCCGGGAACTGTGCTGGTTCCCCGATCCGGTCGGTGCCCACGACTGCTACCGCGCCGAGCTGGCCGAGCCGCTGCTGCTCGTGCCGGCCTTTCCGGGCGTCGCTCGGGTGTCGGCCCGCGTCAGCGCCACCCGGCGCGACCGCATCACCGCTCGACTGCCGATGCTGCGCCCGCCGCACCCGGAAGGGGCCCTCGGTGCGGTACGCGTCGAGGTACGCGGGTTGCGCCAGGGCAGCCGCGACACCGAGGTGCTCGGGGCCATCGATCGCCCGGCCGTGGCGGCCGGAGCGGTCGCCGCCGTCGCCGTGTCCCAGGTGATCGCGGCCGGCGCCGGATCGGGTGCCTTCGGTCTGGCCGACGCCCGACTCGACACCGAGGGCCTGCTCAACCAGCTCGCCCGGCGGGGCGTGAAGGCGGCCCGCTACGTGGGCGCCGCCGCCATGGCGTAGATCCTCGGGCCCCACATGCGCCGATAGCCTCGGCGCCGTGCCCTCCATCTCGCGGCGCTACGTGCCCCATCGACTCGTGGTGCCGCCCTGGCTGCCCGGGGGTCACATTCGGCTGGTGCCGGACCGGGGCGAGGTGTTCTACCGGCGCCATGAGCACCCGCGAGCCGACGCACCCACGCTGCTGCTCCTCCACGGTTGGACGGCGTCGGCCGACCTCCAGTGGTTCACGTCCTACCAGACTCTCGCCGAGCGCTACTCGTTCGTCGCCATCGACCACCGCGGCCACGGCCGGGGCCTGCGCAGCGATGAGACCTTCACCCTTGAGGACGCCGCCGACGACGCCGCCGCCCTCGTGCACGACCTCGGCATCGGTCCGGTCATCGCCGTCGGCTACTCGATGGGCGGCCCGATCGCCATGCTGCTCGCCCACCGCCACCCCGACCTCGTCAGCGCGATGGTCCTCGAAGCCACCGCCCTCGAATGGCGCTCCACCGTCGGCGACCGCCTGTCCTGGCGCGGCCTGCGAGTGCTCGAGGCGTTCCTCCGCTCCCGGGCCTCCCGCTGGTTCGGACGCCGCACCGTGCGCCGCCTGGCCGAGTGGAACCCCGAGCTCGAGCCGTACCTCGGATGGGTGCTGGCCGAATCCCGCCGTGGTGACGCCGCCGACCTCACCGACGCCGGCCGCGCCCTGTCCCGCTACGACGCCCGCTCCTTCGCGGCGTCGCTCCACGGGCCCAGCGCCGTCGTGTTCACGACCCGCGACCATCTGGTGAAGGCGGCGAAGCAACGGGCGCTGGCCCGAGCCGTCGACGCCCGCGTCATCGAGCTGGCCGGCGACCACTTCTCCTTCTGGGCCAATGCCAAGGAGTTCGCCGACGTGACGCGGGAGGCCGTCGACGACGTCGTCAGCCGTCGGCCGACGGTGTCGCCGGCACGGTAGCGGCGCCTCCGAGCGACATCTCGATCACCTTCGTCAGCCGCTCGATGCGCTCGTCGAGGTCGCCCGTGGTGACGACGTCCGACAGGGCCAACCGGATCGACGCGATCTCACGGGCCAGGAACTCGGTGTCGGCCTGTACCCGCGACGCCTGCTCGCGATCGCGCTCGGTCTGGGCGCGGTCCCGCTCCTCCTGCCGGTTCTGGGCCAAGAGGATCAACGGCGCCGCGTAGGCAGCCTGCGTCGAGAACATCAGGTTGAGGAGGATGAAGGGGTAGGGGTCCCACTGCAGCCCCCAAGCCGTGATGTTCAGTCCGATCCAGACGGCCACGAGGATCGTCTGGACGAGGAGGAAGCGCGCCGTCCCTAGGAACCGGGCGATCGTTTCGGAGAACTCGCCGAAAGCGTCGGGGTCGTAGTGGATGCCGAGGTCGAGGCGGCGGCTCCCGCGCGGTTGCGCGAGGTCCTCGCGCCGTCTCATGCCGTCCGCTCCGCCGCTCGCCGCCGCTGCCGCCAATCGGGCGGCAGGGCACGGTCGAGCACGTCGTCGACGGTTACGGCGCCGAGGAGCCGGCGCCGTTCGTCGCAGACCGGCAGGGCGAGGAGGTTGTAAGCCGCCAGGCGCTCGGCGACCTCGCGCTCGGTGGCGTCGGGCGCGATCACCGGGATGTCCTCGACCGCTTGCGCCACGGGCGAGGCCGGCGGCTCCCGCAGCAGGCGTTGGAAGTGGGCGACGCCCAGAAAGGTGCCCGTCGGTGGGATGAACGGCGCCTGCGTCACGAAGACCTGCGCCGCGATCGACACCAGCCAGTCCGGATCGCGTATCCGGGCCAGCGCCTCGGCCACGGTGGCCGTCGGGCCCAGGATGATGAGCTCGGGCGTCATGAGGCCTCCGGCCGTACCCTCGCCGTAGGCCAGCAACCGTCGCATGACGTCGGCCTCGTCGGAGTCCATGGCGGCCAGGATCCGCGTGCGCTGCTCGCCGGGCATCTCGGCGAGGAGGTCGACGGCGTCGTCGTACTCCATCTCCTCCAGGACGGAGACGAGACGGTCGAGATCGAGGCCCTCGATCAGCCGGAGCTGCTCGGCCTCGGACAGCTCTTCGAGGACGTCGGCCAGCCGATCGTCCTCCATGGCTTCGGCCAGCAGTCGCCGCTGGGCGGGAGGCAGGTTGAGGACCAGATGGGCGACGTCGGTGGGGTGCATGTCGCGCAGCCGCGCCGCCTCGGCCGCCGCCTCGCTGGTAGCGGCGAAGAGCTGCGGCACTTCGTCCCAGTCGACGACGCGGTAGGACATGCGACGCCGCAAGGCGCTGCGCCGCCCGAGGCGAACCTTGGCCACGTCCCACGTCGAGGCCTTTCCAGCCGTCGGTCGCAGCGCCACGTCGTGCACGGTCTCCTCGTCGACGCGCCGGTCGATGATGCCGCTCACGAGGATCTCGCCCGGGTGGAGCTTGAACGGGTTGAGGTCGACGTCCCAGGAACGCAGGCGGGCGCCATCGCTCTCGAGGGCGGCGATGCGGTTGGCGTTGACGAAGATGCGCCGCCGCTGGCTCGACGCCACGAACCCCAGCACGTCGGGTGCTTCATGCTGTTGGCCAGGGGTCAGCACGATGTCCTCGATGCGGCCGATCGGAGAGCCGCCGGCGTCGAGCAAAGGTAGGCGCATCACGCGGAACGCCCAGATCAGCTCGCTCCCGGCCATGCCGCGAACGCTACTTCCGGCGGCTCCGAAGGCCGGCGACAGTCGCGCCGGCTCCGAGCGCACCGACGGCGACGGCGACCGCCCGGCCCACGTCCCTCGCCAGCACCGCCGCCCTCGCGATGTCAGCAGGCGTCGCCCCCCGTCCCGAGCCGAGCGGCGGTCGCAATTCGACGCGTTCGCCGTAGCGGTTGACGCCTCCGAGGCGCAGACCCAGCGCCGCCGCGAAGGCGGCCTCGGCCACGCCGGCGTTGGGCGACGGATGGGCCGGCGCGTCGTGACGCACGGTTCGCCAAACGGCCCGGGCCGAACGCGGCCTCACGGCGGCCACGGCCGCCGCCGTGACCCGAGCCGGGATCCACCCCATGGCATCGTCGGCGCGCGCCGCGGCCCAACCGAAGCGCTCGTAACGCGCCGAGCGGTGACCCACCATGGCGTCGAGCGTGTTCACGGCGCGGTGCGCCAGGACTCCCGGCGCGCCGAAGGCGGCGGCCCACAGGACTGGGGCCACCACGGCGTCCACGGTGTTCTCGGCGACCGACTCCACCACGGCGCGCGCCATCTCGTCTTCGTCGAGTCCCGTCGGGTCGCGCCCGACCAGCGCCGGCACCGCGGCGCGGGCCGACTCCAGCTCGCTCCGATCGAGCCGGGCCTGCACGTCGAGCGCCGTCCGCGCCAGCATGCGACCGGAGAGAGCAAGCTCGGCGGCGACCAGCGTGGCCCCGGCCCGGCCGCACAGGCGGCGCAGCCCGACGCCGGCCGCCAGGGCGACACCGACTCCCACGCCCAGATGCACGACACCGGCCCTCCGCCCGTCGCGGTAGGTCCGTCGCTCCACGGAGGTCATGAGACGGCCGAACGCCGCCACGGGATGGATCGCCGCCGGTGGCTCTCCTATCACCTCGTCGGCCAGCACGGCGGCGGCGGCCGCCAGCGGCGAGCTCACCACCGAGCGCTGGCGACGACGAGCGCGATCGTCTCGGTGACTATGCCGGCGGCGCCCAGCACGTCGCCGGTGAAGCCGCCGAGGCGACGCTGCGCCAGCACGACGACGAGCGCACCGCCGGCGGTGCCCACGATCACGGCGACGATGCCGCCGACGCCGCGCGCCACCGCCAGCGCCGTCAACGGCGCCCCGAGCACGAGGGGTCCGACCACGCTGCCACCGAGGAAGGCGGTGGCCAGACCGCTGCCGCGGGCGTACGAGACCACGCACGCCGTCACGGCCATGAGCGTGCGCGCCGCGCACCAGACGCCGGCGAGGAAGGCGACGGCGTGCCAGCCGTCTGGTGCCATGGCCGTCAAAGCCGCGAACCGCAGGAGAAGGGCGGCGACGACGGTGGCGATGCCGAAGGCCCCGACGTCGGGCGCGGCCATCACGGCGAGACGCCGCCTTCGCTCGAGGTGCGGCAGGAGCCCGTCGGCCGCGTCGGCCAGCCCGTCGAGGTGCAGCATGCCCGTGATGGCCAGGTCGGCCGCCACGACGATCGCCGCCGCCACGATGGGCGACCAGGCATTCGACGTCCCCCACCACAGCAGACCGAGGGCGGCGCCGAGGAGGGCGCCGGTCGGCCCGAACCACGTCAAAGCGCGAGGCGTCGGCGGGCGCGACCGTCCCAGGACCGTGAGGAAGCCGAGGGCGTCGAGCATCTCAGGGACGGTCGAGGGGCAACACGCGGCCGGCGATCACCAGCAGGACCTCATCGGCGGCGTCGGCGACGGCCGTGTTGGCTTCGCCGAGCACGTCTCGGAAGCGCCGGCCGACCTCCGTCGACGGGTGCACGCCCAGTCCGACCTCGTCGGAGACGATGACGGTGTCGCCGCGGCGCGCCGCCAGAGCGGCCAGGAGGCGGTCGACGTCGGGTCGCAGGTCGGGATGGGCGGCCACCCACGTGCCGAGCGTGTCGATGAGCACCGTTCCGCCGGGCAGTGCGTCGAGGGCCGCCTCGAGGTCGGCCCCGGCCTCCACCGTGGTCCAGTCCGGTGGGCGCCGCAGCCGGTGGGCGGCGATCCGTGCCGCCATGTCGTGATCGTCACCGGCCGATCCGGTGGCGACGTAGGTGACGGGGGCCGGCAGTCGACCGGCGAGGGCCTCGGCGACCTCGGACTTCCCGGAGCGGGCGCCGCCGAGGACCAGGGTGATCACGGCGAGGGATGCTACGAGTCGGCGCGGCGCGGTCAGGATCCGGCCGCCGCCAGCGCGGCGGCCAGCCGTTCGAGGCCCGGCTCGGCCGGTACTGCCACGCGCATCGTTCCCGGTAGCCCGAAGCTCGTGCAGTCGCGCACGAGCACCCCCTGACGGGCGAGGGGAGTACGCAAATGGCCGGCGCCGTGCACGAGCACCCAGTTGGCCGCCGACTCGACCACCTCGTACCCCGCGAACAGCCGCGCCACCTCCCGCCGCAACCCGGCGATCCCGGTCGCCCACGCCGGCAGGTCGGTCCGCTCCAGCAGCGGGGCCAGGAGGGCCAGCGCCAGGCCGTTCACGGACCACGCCGGCTGACGGGCGGCGAGGGCGACGGCGGTGGCCGGCGACGGGGCGATCACGTAGCCGAGGCGCAACCCCGGGCACGCCCACAGCTTCGTGAGCGAGCCGATCCGGTAGGCGTCGTCGTCACCCCGCGTCCATGTGCCGGTGGCCAGCGGAAAGAACGACTCGTCCCACACGCCGGCCCGGTCGCCGGCCGTGGCCAGCGTCCCGAACGGGTTGTTCGGGTTCGATCGCCAGCGGGGCGCGTCGGCGTCGAGCTCGTCCAGGTGCCGTTCGTAGAGCGAGAACTCGGGCGCCGCCACCCATCCGCGCCGGAGCTCCGCCGCCACCAGGGCGATGGCTTCCGCAGCGCCGTTGGTGAGGCGCACGCGGTCCGGGTCGACCCCGACGGTCCGAGCCAGGCGGGCGGTGGCGTCGGCGACCTCGGCGTCGTCGACGTACCGGCGGAGGCGCCCGAGGAAGGCGGGAGCCAGCGTCGTGACGTCCGGCGCCAGCGGGTTCAGGCTGGCCGACAGATCGAGGATCGTGTCCGGGTCGAGCCCGAGGGCGCGGCCCACCGACACGACGTCGCCCCCGTGTGCACTCACGTCAGGTGAGGATCTTGGTGAGGACCTGACCGGCGTAGGCGACGTCGTCGAGGACGTACACGGTCGGCAGGTTCCAGATGACGCCGTCCAGCCCGGCATCCAGCAATGCCTGCACCTGCTCGCCGACCTCGTCGGCATCGCCCACCGTGAAGCGGGCCGACAGGTCGGCCTTCACATTGTCCGGAAGCGTGTCCCACTCCACGCCCCGTGATGCGAGCAAGGCATTGCGGCGCGCCACGGCGTCGTCGTGGGTGTTGCCGAGGACCAGCGTTCCGAGCCGAGTGCGAGTGACGGTGGCTGGGTCCCGCCCGAGGCGCTCGCAGTGGGCGTCGAGCACGGCCATGAGGTGACGGACCCGCGCCTCGTCGCCGCTCACGTTGCAGGCGTCGGCGTACTGGGCCACGAGGCGCAGCGTCTTGCGCTCGCCGCTGCCTCCGACCAGTACCGGCGGCCCGCCCGGCGTGACCGGCTTGGGCACGTTGTAGGCGTCCTTCAC
>JBKOXV010000247.1:0-6629 GCA_046725105.1 bacterium
GAGGAGCGGCCGCCGGCCGCCGTCGTCGAGGAGGAGGTCCAGGAGTCCGCGTCGCCGCAGCGCGCCGTGGTCGCCGAGCCGGTGCCGACGGCGCCCGAAGCCCAGGCCGAGGCCGAAGCCGAGGAGGCGGATGCCGAGGCGATCGAGTCGGAAGGCAACGCGACGGAAGCCGCCGGCACCGAGGCCGCCGGGACCGAGGGCGGCGGCACCGGGGGCGCCGGCACCGAGGCCGCCCTGTCCGCGTCCGCCGACACGAGCACCGAGGAGCAGTAGGAGATGTCGTTCACGGCCAAAGACGTCCAGGCGCTGCGCCAGGCCACCGGCGCCGGGATGATGGACGCCAAGCGGGCCCTGGAGGCCTCCGACGGCGACGCCGAAGCCGCCGCCCAGTGGTTGCGCGAGAAGGGTCTGGCGGCCGCAGCCAAGCGCGACGGCCGGGAGAGCAGCCAGGGCGCGGTCGCGTTGTTCGTCGACGAGAACGTGGCGAGCATCGTCGAGCTGAAGTGCGAGACCGACTTCGTCGCCCAGTCCGAGCACTTCAAGAACCTCGCCTCCGACCTGGCGGCGCTGGTGGCCCATCACGACGAGAAGGCCGTCGAGCAGCGGGCCAAGGAGGTCGAGGACCTGCGCATCACCCTGAAGGAGAAGATCGAGGTCGGAGACGTCGTGCGGTTCGAGGCCGCCGACGGCCACGTGCTCGACTCGTATCTCCACGTCCAGGCCGGCCGGGGAGTGAACGCCGTGCTGGTGGAGCTCGAGGGCGGATCCACCCAACTGGCCCACGACATCGCCGTGCACGTCGCCTTCGCCCGGCCCAGGTACCTCAGCAAGGACGACGTGCCGGCCGACGTCGTCGAGCACGAGCGCCAGACGCTCACTGCTCTCAGCCGCAACGAGGGCAAGCCCGAGCAGGCCCTGCCCAAGATCGTGGAGGGCCGCCTGGCGGGGTTCTTCAAGGACGTCGCCCTGCTCGAGCAGCCTTACGCCAAGGACGACAAGCAGACGATCGCCCAGATCCTGGGCGGGGCCCGGATCGTCCGGTACGCCCAGGTCGAGATCGGCTGATGACCGAGCCGTCGCCCGACGGACGAGTACCGAATCCGCCGTGGCGGCGGATCGTGCTCAAGTTGTCGGGCGAGGCACTGGCGTTGCCGGGCGGTTACGGGCTCGACACCGACACGCTCGACCAGCTCGCCGCCGAGATCGTCGACGTCCGCCAGAACCTGGGTGTCGACGTCGCCGTCGTGGTGGGCGGCGGCAACTTCTGGCGGGGGCTGCCCGCCGCCACGAGCTCGGGCATGGACCGCGCCCAGGCCGACTACATCGGCATGATCGCCACCGTCATGAACGGCCTCGCCCTCCAGGACGCCCTGGAGCGGGCCGGCCAGCCCACCCGGGTGCAGACGGCGGTGGAGATGCCGAAGATCGCCGAGCCGTACATCCGCCGGCGCGCCATCCGCCACCTGGAGAAGGGCCGAGTCGTCATCTTCGCCGGCGGCACTGGCAATCCCTTTTTCACCACCGACACCACCGCGGCCTTGCGGGCCGCCGAGATCGACGCCGACGCCATCCTCAAGGGCACCCACTCCGGGGTCGACGGGGTCTACACCGCCGACCCCAAGAAGGACCCGGCCGCCACCCGCTACGACGAGATCAGCTACATCGAGGTCATCAACCTCGGGTTGAAGGTGATGGACTCGACGGCCATCACCTTCTGCATGGACAACGGCATCCCGATCGTGGTGTTCAACGTCCTGGCCAAGGGAAACGTGCGGTCCGTCCTGGAGGGTCGCCGCGTCGGTACGCTGGTTGGATGAGCGAGCGAAGCGAGCTCGGAGATACGGTGCGTTGTTCGCCGCGGAGCGGCGAACGGCTCGCTTGTGCCCCTGGCTGGCGGAGACACCGAACCCGTTGTCACGACTGGATGGTGCAGCAGTGAGCGAGGAGACGGACGAGATCCTGCTCGAGGCCATCGAGAAGATGGGGCGGGCCGTCGAACACGTCCAGGGCCAATTCGCCACGGTCCGCACCGGGAGGGCGGCGCCCGCCCTAGTGGAGAAGCTCCTGGTCCACTACTACGGCACCGACGTCCCGCTGCAGCAACTGGCCGGGTTCAGCGTGCCGGAGGCCCGCCTCCTCGTCGTCCGCCCGCACGACCGCAACGCCATGGGCGCCGTCGAGAAGGCGATCCGCGACAGCGACCTGGGGATCGCCCCCAGCAACGACGGCACCGTTATCCGCCTGGCCTTCCCGCCGCTCACCGAGGAACGCCGGAAGGAGTACGTCAAGGTCGTCCGGCACATGGCCGAAGAGGGCCGGGTGGCCGTGCGGAATGTGCGGCGGGACACGCGCAAGCACCTCGAGTCCTCGGAGAAGGCCGGGGACATCTCCGTCGACGAGCTCGACCGCGCCGAGAAAGAGCTGGAGAAGATCACGCACGAGCACACCGACGAGATCGACAAGGCGCTCTCGCGCAAGGAGCACGAGCTGCTCGAGGTCTAGCCCGGCGCCGGGCTGAGCCGTCGAGCGCAAAGGGGGTCATCATGACCGACGACACGGGTGGCAAGCGCAACGACCAGAACCGTGGCGTCGAGGCCGACGCCGAGGACGACGAGCTGGCCCCGCCGTTCCGCCTCGATCCCGACGATCCCTCCGAGACCGTCCGCATCATCGGCCCCGCCGACGAACCACCGCTGCGCTTCAGCCCCGACGACACGGGTCCGCTACCGCACTGGACCGAGCCTCCCACCGGCGAAGTCCCCCGAATCTTCGGCGACGACGCGGCCCCCGCCGACGACACCGAGGATCCCTGGGCGGTGACGCAGGGGCCGGTCTGGCGCGACGACCGGCCCGGCTACGACACCGACGACACGATCGACTTCGCCTCCCTCGGGGCCGGGACCCGGGTGGGCGCTCTCGACGAACAGGGTTCCGCCGTCGACCCCTTCTTCGACGACGAGCCGTACGCACCCGAACCCGACCAGTCCCGCGTCACGCCGATCCGCACCCGGCGGCCCGTCACCGGACCCGTCGCCACCACGCCGCGCCCCGGCCGCGACGACCTCGAGCACCCCACGGGCGGCGTGGCCGGCCGAGACCTGCCGATGGCCGTGGGTGTCGGGCTGGCCGTTGGTGCCGTGGCGTGGGTGCTGCTGGCGCTGGGCGCCCGCTACGCCATGGCCCTGGTGGTCGCCGTCCTCGCCGTGGCGGGGGTGGAGTTCTACGACAAGCTGCGCGAGAAGGGCTACCAGCCGGCCACGCTGGCCGGTCTGGCCGCCATCGCCGCCCTGCCGCTGGCCGCCTACTGGAAGGGTGTCGCCGCCCTGCCGTTGGTGTGCTTCCTCGCCGTCGCCACCACGCTGGTCTGGTTCATCCTGTCGTCCGGGCTGGAGTCGGGACCGTTGCCGAACACCGCCGTCACCCTGCTCGGGGTGATCTACATCGGCTTGCTCGGGTCGTTCGCGGCGCTGATCCTGCAGTTCCCCAACGGCACGGGCACGATCTTCACGCTCGCCCTCGGCACGGTCGCCTACGACGTGGGCGGCTTGTTCGTGGGCTCGTCGGCCGGACGCACCCCGCTCGTGGGCTGGATCAGCCCCAACAAGACGGTCGAGGGACTCATCGGCGGCATGCTGGCGGCGTTCCTCGTGGTGGTCCTCGTCCACTTCTTCGGGCTCCACCCGTGGGGCGGCGACGGCACGAGCCTGGCCGACTCGATCGCCTTGGGCATCGTCATCGCCGTGGCGGCTCCGCTGGGAGATCTGGCCGAGTCGATGATCAAGCGCAACCTCGACGTGAAGGACTTCGGCACCGTCCTGCCCGGCCACGGCGGCGTCCTCGACCGCTTCGACGCTTTCCTGTTCGTGCTGCCCGCCGTCTACTACCTCAGCCTGGCCCTCAAGGTCGTCTGACAGACTGGTGCCCGTGACACGGGTCGCCATCGCCGGCTCGTCCGGGTCCATCGGCACCCAGACACTCGACGTGGTGCGGGCCGAGGGCGACCGCTATGAGGTCGTCGCCCTCGGCGTGGGCTCGTCGGCCGAGGCGGTGATCGCCCAGGCGCGGGAGTTCCGTCCCAAGGTGGTCGCCGTGGCCGACCCGACCCGCCGCGCCGAGGTCGCCGACGCCCTGCCGTTCGCCGAGGTGGTGGCCGATCTGGCCGATCTGGCCGACGTGGCCGACGTGGTGGTGAACGGCGTGGTGGGGTTTGCCGGGCTGCCCGTCACCACGTCCACGTTGCGAGCCGGCAAGCGCCTTGCCCTGGCCAACAAGGAGAGCCTCATCGCCGCCGGGCCCGTCGTGCAGCCGTTGCGGGCCGTGCCGGGGGCCGAGCTGGTCCCGGTCGACTCCGAGCACTGCGCCGTCCACCAGTGCCTGCGGGCCAGCCGGGCCTACGAGCGTGAGGTCGATCGGCTGATCCTCACGGCGTCGGGCGGCCCGTTCCGAGGTCGGACGGCCGCCGAGCTGGCCGACGTCACCGTGGCCGACGCCCTGGCCCACCCGACCTGGACCATGGGGCCGAAGATCACCATCGATTCGTCCACGCTCATGAACAAGGGCCTCGAGGTCATCGAGGCCCACGAGCTGTTCGGCATCCCGTACGACCGCATCGAGGTCGTCGTGCACCCGCAGTCGATCGTGCACTCGATGGTCGAGTTCGGCGACGCCGCCACCATCGCCCAGCTGTCGCTCCCCGACATGCGCCTGCCGATCGGCTACGCCCTGGCGTGGCCCGACCGCATCGGAACCCCGTTCGGCCGCATCGACTGGACGGAGCTGCGGCGGCTCGACTTCGAGCGCCCCGACCTCGCCACCTTCCGCTGTCTGCCCCTCGCCTACGAGGCCGGCCGGATCGGGGGCAGCGCACCGGCGTGGCTGAACGCCGCCAACGAGGTTGCCGTCGCCGCCTTCCTCGACGGGAGAATCGCCTGGTCCGAGATCCCCGACATCCTCCACGCCGTACTTTCCCGGCATGATGGTTCGGTGCCCCAGGATGTCGACGCCGTGATCGCCGCCGACGGGCACGCCCGTGCGGTGGCGGCCGAGCTGATCGAGCAGACGGCCCGGCGATGACCGACGTCGACCGGACCCCGCGCCCGGGCGGCGAGCTACCGCCCCCGGACCGCCATCACCGCCTGCCGTCGCGCCTCCCGGCGCCGCCGACCCCGGATCGGGAGCCGGCGTCGGCCATCTTCCCGTTGGGCATCGTCGTCGCCCTTCTACTCGCCCTGGGCTACTTCGGATCGTGGTGGTGGACCTTCACCGTCGTCGCCCTGATCGTGATCATCTTCCTGCACGAGCTCGGCCACTTCCTCACGGCCCGCCGGGCCGGCATGAAGGTCACGGAGTTCTTCCTCGGGTTCGGGCCGCGCATCTGGAGCTTCCGCCGCGGCGAGGTCGAATACGGCCTGAAGGCCATCCCGGCCGGCGCCTACGTCCGCATCATCGGGATGAACAACCTCGAAGAGGTACCGCCCGAGGACGAGTCGCGCACCTACCGCGAGAAGGGCTATTGGTCCCGGCTGTCCGTCGCCGTCGCCGGCTCGGCCATGCACTTCCTGCTGGCCATCGTGCTCCTCGTCGCGGCCATCGGGTTCTTCGGCGTCCAGCGGGAGTCGGCGTGGCGCATCTCGGGCGTGTCCGACGACAGCCCGGCGCTCGCCGCCGGCCTGCACTCGGGCGACCGGATCCTCTCCATCGACGGCACGTCGATCAACACCTTCGCCGACCTCACCGACCAGATCCGGGCCCGGCCGGACCAGACCGTCACCTTGGTCGTCCAGCACCCCGATGACTCCACCGACACCGTCACCGCTCACCTCGCCGCTCGGAACCCGCAGGGCGAAGCGGTCGGCTTCCTCGGCATCGGCGAGACCCGCGACTACGTGAAGGAGTCGCTGCCGAGCGCCGTCGTCGGTTCGGTGCAGGAGTCCGGCCGCATCTCGTGGGCGTCGGTCGCCGGCCTTGCCAAGGTGTTCAGTCCTTCGGGCATCCGCAGCTACGTCGACGAGCTCACCAACAAACCGTCGTCGTCGGGGTCCGGCAGCGGCGACAACCGCCTCGTCACCGTGGTCGGCGTGCCCCGCCTCGTCGAGCAGTCGGCCCACAACGGGTTCGCCGACGTGCTCATCCTCCTGGCCGTCATCAACATCTCGCTCGGCCTGCTCAACATGATCCCGTTGCTGCCCTTCGACGGCGGCCACGTGGCCATCGCCACCTACGAGGCCATCCGGTCACGACGGGGCAAGCGGTACTACGCCGACATCACCAAGATGCTGCCGGCCAGCTACATCGCTCTGGCGGCCATCGCCCTGGTCGTGATCGGCAGCCTCTACCTCGACATCGCCAAGCCGGTCGGGGGCTAGCGCCGGATGGCCGTCGAGCGCCGCAAGACCCGCCAGATCAACGTCGGGCCCGTCGCGGTCGGCGGCGATGCGCCGATCACGGTGCAGTCGATGACGATCACCAAGACCGCCGTCGTCGAGGGCACCCTGCGCCAGTTCTACGCCCTGGCCGGCGCCGGGTGCGACATCGTCCGCTGCACGTGCAACGAGCCCGAGGCGGCCGAGGGGCTGGCCCGCATCCTTCCTCGCTCCCCGGTGCCGCTCGTGGCCGACATCCACTTCCAG
>JBKOXV010000249.1:0-8517 GCA_046725105.1 bacterium
ATCCCGACCCCCGTCAGCGGGACGATCCTCCCTCACGGCGCCGGCGAAGGTGACGTGATCTCGGTCGGCGCGGTGTTGTTCGTGATCGGTGAACCGGGGGAGCGATGGTCGCTGTCAGGCGACCCCAGCGCCGTCGGCGCCCCCTCCGCCGACGACGATCGCCACGGCTCCACACCCATCGTCGGCACGCTCGACGACGAGGCGGACATGCTGGTCCCTCGACACGAGCGCATGCCGACGACCCGTCCGTCCCGGCCACAGAACGGGCCACTCCTACCGGGTCCGCTCGTGCGGCGTCTCGCCGCCGACCGTGGTGTCGACCTCGACGGCATCGAGGGAACCGGGCCGGGCGGCCGCGTCACCCGTGACGACGTCCTTCGAGCCGCGGAAGCGCCGGCGCCCGAGCCGGCCCGAGCTGGAAGCGAGGACGAACAGCGGCCGCTGAGCCGAACCCGTCGCACTATCGCTCAGAACCTGTCGCGCTCGTGGCGAGAGATCCCGCACGTGACCTCCTTCTTCGACGTCGACGCCTCTCATCTGCTCGCCACTCGTGAAAAGCTCGCCACGCGCCACCAGACCGCGATACCGGTCGAAGCGTTGGTGATCGCCGCGGTCCTGCCTGCGCTGCACCGGTTCCCTGAGTTCAATGCCACGCTCGACGGTGACACGTTGGTGCTGCACCATCGATGCGACATCGGCATCGCCATCGACACCACGGAGGGCTTGCGGGTGGGCGTCGTCCGTGACGCCGGGAATCGTCCACTCCTTGACGTGGCGGCGGACGTGGTCCGTCTCGGCAAGGCTGGCCGCGACGGGCAGCTGACGGCCCGCGATGTCGGCCGCCAGACGTTCACGGTGTCGAACGTCGGTGCCGTCGCGGGCGGCAGCTACGGCACACCTCTGATCCCATGGGGAACGACTGCGGTGCTCGCCACAGGCCGAGCCGCCGACCAGCCGGTTGTACGTCACGGTGCGATCGGGATCGCACCGATGATGCCGCTCTCCTTCTCCTATGACCACCGAGTCGCCGACGGCGGCACCGCTCGACGGTTCATGGCAATGGTGGTGGAGAACCTCGAAGACCTCTCGCTCACGATGGGCTGACTGCCATGAAGCGTCCAGGGACGAACCCGATCCATGCCCCGGTCATGAAGGCGGCGACGCCCGACACGATCGTCGTCGGGGGTGGCCTCGTGGGCGTTTGCGCGGCCCTGTATCTGCAACGAAGCGGGCGGAAGGTGATGCTCATCGAGCGGCGACGACCCGGCGACGGAGCGTCTGGTCACAACGGCCAGATCTTCTCCATCGGAAACTGCATCCCGACCGCGACACCGGGCGTCGTCCGTGCCGTCCCGGGCATGCTGCGCGACCCGTTGTCGCCGCTCGCCATCCGCTGGTCTTACCTTCCCCAGCTCGTCCCGTGGCTCGGCAGGTTCCTCTGGTCGAGCCGGCCGGCAACCGTGGAGCGTGCATCCGTCGCGCTGTACAGCCTGGTCGAGCGGTCCCTTGATGCGTATCGACCCCTGATCGCCGGCACCCGCTCCGAAGCGCTGGTTCGAGGCGGCGGGCTGCTCTACGGCTACCAGTCGGCTGCGACCTTTGAGGCTGGACGGTTCGGTCGGGAGCTCCAGGCGCGGCGCGGCGTCGTCTCGGAGATCCTCGACGGCGAGGCGGTCGGCCGGCTCGATCCCGCGCTGGCCGGCCGGTACGTCCGAGGGCTGTACCTGCCCGGCGCTCCGCACACCGTCGACGCGAGAGCCTTCACGCTGGGTCTCGCCGAGGCCTTGGTCGAGCGGGGTGGTCAGCTCGTCCAGGACGAGGTCGTCGGGTTCGACAGGCGCGGTGATCGCGTCACCGCGGTGCACACGAGCGCTCACCGGTACGCCACCGATGAGGTGGTCATCGCGGCGGGCGCATGGTCGAGGAAGCTCGCCGCCGCCGTCGGTGTCAGGGTTCCGCTCGATACCGAGCGCGGCTATGGGGTCGATCTGCCGGATCCTGGCGTCACGCTCCGTCTTCCCGTCGTGGACATGGACTACCACTTCGCGCTCACGCCGACCAGGGACGGTCTGCACCTCGCGGGCACGGACGAGTTGGCCGGGTTGGACGCTCCACCCAACTTCGCCCGGGCCGAGAGGCTGGTGCGAGCGGCCCGTACGCTGTTCCCCGAGCTTCGGACCGACGGCGCGACGCAGTGGATGAGCTATCGACCGTCGATTCCCGATTCGCTGCCCGTCATCGGGCGCGTCCCGCGGTTTCCTCACACCTACCTCGCCTTCGGACACGGCCATCTCGGCTTCACGCTGGCCGCCATCACCGGACAGCTGGTGCAGGAGCTGTCCGACGGCAAGGAACCGTCGGTCGATCTGGAGCCGTTCTGCCCGACGCGGTTCAGGTTCGTCCACCGGCACCGTCATACGGAGGCGATCACGCCATGACTGTCACCGCCGATGTCCCCGAGCTCGCCTCGATCGTCGCCGGCTCACCGCGCCACGGTGCCGACACCGCCACCCACCGCAATCCCGCCCACCCCGCGGAGATCAGCGCCACCGTGGCGCTCGCCGACGCGCGCACCGCCGAGGCGGCGATCGAAGCCGCCGCCCGCGCCGAGCCCGAATGGCGCACGGCGACCGCGCCGGCGCGTGGCGACCTCCTCCGGCGCGCCGCCACGCTGATCGACGAGCGCGTGGAGTCGATCGCCCATGACCTCACCCGCGAGCAGGGCAAGACGCTCGCCGAGAGTCGCCGGGAGGTGCAGCTGGCGGCGACGATCTTCCGGTACTACGCGGCGCGGGCGCTCGACTCGGACGGCGACACATATCCGTCGCATGACGCCGGGGTTCTGCTGTTCACGCGGCGCGAACCGCTCGGTGTGGTGACCGCGATCACCCCGTGGAACTTCCCGGCATCCTTGCCCGCGTGGAAGCTGGCCTCCGCCCTCGCGTACGGCAACAGCGTGGTGTGGAAGCCGGCCGAGATCGTGCCCTGCACCGCGTTGCACCTGTACAACGCGGTGGTCCAGGCGGGCGTCCCCGAGGGTGTGCTGAACGTCGTACTCGGGAAAGGCTCCGAGGTCGGCGATGTGTTGGTCACCCATCCGGCGGTGGCGGCCGTCACCTTCACCGGCTCCACGCCGGTGGGTCGGGCGATCCAGCGCCGCGCCGCGGCATCGGGCAAGAAGATCCAGCTGGAGCTGGGTGGCAAGAATCCCGCCATCGTGATGGCCGACGCCGATCTCGATGTCGTGAGCCAACACATCTCGGTCGGCGCGTTCGGAGCGGCCGGTCAGAAGTGCACGGCGACGAGCCGTGTCTTCGCTCACCGCTCCGTGCTGGCCGAGCTGCTCGAGCGACTCCGGGACCAGGCCGACCGGTGGGTACTCGGCGATCCGCTTGACCCTCACACCACCCTCGGCCCCGTCGCCTCGGCCGACCAGCTCGCGACCGTCCTCGGCTATGTCGAGCGGGCCCGCCGGGACGGTGCGCGGATCGTCTCCGGCGGCGGGCAGCCGTCCGGGCCGTTGTCCGCCGCCTACTTCGTCCAGCCGACGATCCTCACCGACCTGGCCCCCACCCATGCTGCGGTCCGGGAGGAGATCTTCGGTCCGGTGGCAGCGGTGCTGGCATTCGACGCGTACGACGACGCGGTCGCGCAGGCGAACGACACGCCGTTCGGCCTCGCCGCGAGCATCTTCACCCACGACCTTGACGTCGCGATGCGGTTAACACGCGATATCCGGGCTGGTGTGGTTCGAGTCAACCGGGCGACATCCGGCATGGAGTTCCATGTCCCGTTCGGCGGGATGAAGGAGAGCGGCTACGGCCAGCGCGAGCTCGGGACGGCGGCACGCGAGTTCTTCACGGAAATGAAGACGATCTACCTGGGCAGCCCTTAGGAGCGATGATGCCAATCACACCGACGGAGAAGATCTGGATGGATGGCGACCTGGTCGATTGGCCGGACGCCAAGATCCACGTGCTCACACACACGTTGCATTACGGCACTGGCGTGTTCGAAGGGATTCGCGCCTACGAGGCGCGCGCGGGGACCGTGCTCTTTCGGGCCGGCGACCATCTCCGGCGTCTGCACGATTCGGCGCAGATCCTCGGCATGAGGCTGCCCTACACCGTGGAGGAGCTGCTCGACGCGACGAAGAGTGTCGTGCGAGCGAGCGGCTTGACGGAGGCGTACGTGAGGCCCCTCGCGTACTACGGCTACGGCGAGATGGGACTCAACCCGATGGCGTGCACGGTCAATGTCGTTGTGGCGTGTTGGACATGGCCCGCCCCGATGGCTCACACGTCCGACCGGGGAGCTCGGCTCAAGACGAGCTCGTGGATGCGGCTGGAGCACAACGCGATGCCCCCGGCGGCCAAGGCGACGGGGAACTACATCAACAGCGCAATGGCGCGCGTTGAGGCATTGAGGGCCGGCTACGACGAAGCGATCATGCTCAACCGGCATGGCGTCGTCGCCGAGTGCAGCGCCGAGAACGTTTTCGGCGTCCGCAACGGTGTCCTGACCACCCCCCCGACCGCGGCCGGTGCGCTGGACGGGATCACGCGGGACAGCATCCTCACCCTGGCCGCCGACTTGGGCATTCCGACCTGCATCGCCGACCTCACCCGCAGCGACCTCTACATCGCCGACGAAGTCTTCACGTGCGGCACGAGCGCCGAAGTCGTCGGCGTGAGCTCAGTCGACGATCGGCCGATTCGCTATCCGGGGCGGCTCACGGGCCTCATCGCCACCGCCTACGCCGAGGCAGTGCGCGGTCGGAACGATCTCCACAAGGACTGGCTGACCGCCGTCGCCGCCTGAGATGGACCTCGATCTCCCCAGCGAGCTGACGTGTCTCCAGGCAGAGGCCCTCGCCGTCGGGGCGGAGTGGGCGCAACGAAGGGCGTTCCCCGACGACTCCTGGGTCACCGGATACGACCGCCAGTTCGCTCTCGAACTCGGGCGCCAGGGCTGGATCGGCATGACATGGCCGACCGAGGTAGGTGGTTATGGGCGCAGCGCGCTCGAGCGGTTCATCGTGTTCGAGGCGCTGATCTCCACCGGCGCGCCGATCGCGAGCATGTGGATCGCCGACCGACAGATCGGCCCGGTGCTGCTGGAGTTCGGCACGGAAGCGCAGCGAGAGCGGTTCCTTCCTGGCATCCTGGCTGGGTCGTCGATGTGGTGCATCGGCCTCAGCGAGCCTGACGCCGGTTCCGACCTGGCCTCGCTGCGTACCACGGCGGTCCGGGACGGAGACGAGTGGGTCATCAGTGGCCGGAAGGTGTGGACGAGCGGAGCGCTCGATGCCGATTGGTGCTACGTCGTCGCCCGCACGGACCCCGACGCTCCCCAGCACAAGGGTTTGTCCGAGTTCGTCGTCGACATGGGGTCGCCGGGAATCTCGGTCTCACCGATCACGGACATGACCGGCGATCGGCATTTCTCCGAAGTGACGTTCGACGCCGTGCGGGTCGCCGCCGACGACCTCATCGGTGAGCCGAATGGAAGCTTCGCCCAGGTGATGCGCCAGCTGGAGCACGAGCGAGGGGGCGTCGACCGGCTGGTGTCGAACCTCCGGCTATACCGCGACGTTGTCGGCTCGGGCCTCGTCGACAGGTCCAACCCGATGCTGCGCGACGACCTCGCCAAGATCGAATGCCGTTACCGGATCGGTCGGCTGATGGTGCTCCGAGAGGCGCTCGGTCAGGCGCCCAAAGGTTTTTCCGCCGCGACCAAGACGTTCTGTACCGAGCTCGAGCAGCGAGTGGCGGTGTTCTGCGCCAAGGCAACGGGTACAAGCTCGTTGTTATGGGGCGCCGAGTACGGGTTGTCCGGGCGGGTGGCTCGAAACGTGTGCTACGCGCCCGCCTACACGATCCAGGGAGGCACCACTCAAGTGCTGCGCAACATTGTCGCCGAGCGGCTCCTGGGTCTTCCTCGGTAAGCCCCACCGCGCAGGAGATGGCGCGTGATATCATAAACCGATATTGAGACTGGTCACAACGTCGTGGAGAACCGGCGGCGACCCGAGGAAAGGTGACGCCGGTGAGTGATACGAACCGCAGTCGCCCACTGAGGGAAGTGGTCACCGTCATGACGAAGCTGGGCTTCATCGCTTTCGGCGGCCCGGCCGTTCACGTCGCGATGCTGAGAGACGAAGCGGTTCGCCGATACCGGTGGATCAGCGACCAGGACTTCCTCGACTTGTTCGGGGCGGTGAGCGTCCTGCCCGGGCCGAGCTCCACTCAGCTCGCCATCGTGCTCAGCCGCCGGCGGGCCGGATGGCTCGGTCTCATCATCGGCGGGTGCTGCTTCATCGCCCCCGCCATGGCGATCGTGCTCGTCCTCGCGTGGCTCTATGTGCGCTATGGGACCACCCCCACCGGCGGCAGCGTCTTGTACGGCGTCGCTCCGGTGGTGGTGGCCGTCGTCGTCATCGCGCTTCGGGACCTGGCACGCACCGTACTAACCAAAGGCGCGTGGTTGAGTGTGTTCGCCGCGCTGGCGCTGGCCGGCTACTTCCTCTCCGTCAACGTGCTGTTCATCCTGCTCGTGTGCGGCGTGTTGGCATCTCTTGTCGCCAACCGCCATCGATTCCGGGCCCGGACGTTCGCCTTCGTCCCGCTTCTCGCGACGATGACGCTCACCAGTGCCCAAGACGCCGACCGTTCCGGTAACGGGCCTACGCTTGCCGAGGTCTTCGCCGAGTTCCTCAAGCTCGGTGTCATCGTCTTCGGGTCGGGCTATGTGCTTCTCGCGTTCCTTCGGGCCGATATCGTCCATGGTTTCGGGTGGCTTTCCGACCGACAGGTTCTCGACGCAGTAGCGGCCGGACAGGTCACTCCGGGCCCCGTCTTCACTACGGCAACCTTCATCGGGTACCTGGTCGGTGGCGTGCCGGCGGCCCTCGTGGCGACGGCGGGCATCTTCCTTCCGTCGTTCGTCATGGTCGCGGCCGTCGGGCAGATCGTTCCCCGCCTACGGGCGTCGGCCTGGTTCGGTCCGGCACTTGATGGCTTCGTGGTGGGGGCGCTCGGCCTGATGCTCGGCGTCACCATCGATCTTGGACGAGCTGCGATCGACGGCTGGTTCACCCTCACCCTTGCTGTCGCCGCTCTCGTCGTTCTCATCCGCTGGCGTCCCAATGCGGCGTGGCTCGTGCTCGGCGGAGCGGCGTTCGGCGTCCTTCACCACCTCCTCTAGGCACGGAGACTCGAGGTTCCAGGCGGTCAGGCGCCGGCGAGTCCGAAGAAGACGTCCACGGCGCGGCCGAGCCTCACCATGTCGTCGTCCCCGAGCCGACCGATGCGCGTCGGAGCCTCGACCGGGCCCGGTCGTGATCTTGTCGACCATCAAGCGGCTCGGGTTGCGAAGCCCATTCAGAGCGTCGGCCTGAATTGGAAGTCTGATCAGCCGTGAATTCGGCCTGGATTTCCCGGAGGGTCGGTCGGTTGGTTTCTCAGGCCGCGGTGGCGTGACCGAGTTGACGGTGGTAGGCGTCTTCGACGTTGACGGGGGTGAGGTGGTCGAGTTCGCCGTGGAAGCGTTCGTCGTTGAACCACACCCACCCGCAGGTGGCGATCTCGAGATCGTCGAGCCGGCGCCAGTGCCCGCCGTGGCCGGCGAGGACGGTGGGTTGCGGTGCAGTTCGGTCGTGAACAGCCCGATCACCGACTAGGCCATGGCGGTGTCGAAGCTGTCGCCGACGACCCCCGGACCACGTCGAGCAGTAGGTGACGTCCGCCACCCCTTGTGGTTTCGGGCGGGTGGGAGTGACGTCTCGGCGCAGCAGGTCCGGCGCCCGCACCGGGCCAGGGTCGGGTGCGTCGTGAACCGCCACTGGGCGCGGCGGGCGCCCCGGATGCCCTCGGCGCCCATCAGCCGGGCGACCCGTCACGGCCGAGGTCCAGGCCGGCCGTGCGGGCCGCGCTGGTGAGCTTGGGCGCCCGTACACCGAGAGTTGTGTCCCCCGATCGCCCGCAGCTGCGGGCCTCGGTGACGGGTGCCGTCCCCATGCTCCATCCCCACTTCCGAGGTACGGAGCCTCCAGGGATCCCAGGCCAATTCAGGAGACCCGCGCCAGGGGCTGTCCCAGTGAGCAGCGTCGAGCCCTGTTACCTGCGGTGGTACCAGACGCCGCTCGGATCGGTTGACCAGACCGAGTAGCGCACGCGGAGGAGCGCAGCCAGCTCCCGTGACCTGTCGTTGACGAGTTCGGCCCAGGCTGAGTCGATGAAGACGTAGGCAGGCGATGCGGCGTCGAGATCACGAACGAGGGTCCGCCAGCGTTCGGGCGAGTAGAACTCGAACGCCCAGCCGTGGTAGCGCACCGGATAGGGCTGGTTGGTACCGAGGTGGTAGCGCGGGTTGCCAAAGACGTAGATGCCCTCGCCGATATCCGCCGCCGTTCTCAGCTTGGCGACCTGCTCGTTGATTGCGACCACCTCTGGATACACGGCCTCGTCGATAGCCCGACGGCCGTCTGCCGTCAGGGCGAAGTCGTGACCGCCATAC
>JBKOXV010000130.1:0-5002 GCA_046725105.1 bacterium
ATCGACTCCTCCTCGTCGGCCGGGCCGTAGACCTCCGACATGCCCATGCAGCCCAGGCCCTGGGCCGAGACGACCAATCCCGCCAGGCCCAAGGTGCGAGTAGGAATCATCCAGACCTCCTGCGGCGGCGCCGCTTCATGCCTCGATCGTCGCGCGCGAGGCTGTGAGGCGCATGATGACGACGGCCTGGCTGGTGAGCGACGGGCGGGTGCTCGCCTCGTTGGAGGTGGCCACGGCGCGCACCGACCGGCGCCGCGGGCTGCTGGGTCGGGACGGCCTCGACGGGGCGCTCCTGCTCGAACGGGTGCGGTGGGTGCACACCATCGGCCTGCGGTTCCCGGTCGATGTCGCCTACCTGGATGCCGACGGCAACGTGCTGAAGACGGTCCGGATGGGCCGGCACCGCGTCGGCATGCCGGTGCCCAAGGCCCGTTCGGTCATCGAGGCCGAGGCGGGCGCCTTCGCCCGGTGGGGCCTCCACGTCGGCGATCGCCTCGAAGTCCGGCGGTGACCGGCGGCCGCACGGGCCGGCTCGTGCTGGTCGCCACGCCGATCGGCAACCTCGGCGACCTGTCGCCGCGAGCCGTCGCCAGCCTGGCCGAGGCCGACGCCATCGTGTGCGAGGACACCCGCCGCACGGGGCGGCTCCTGCAGCACGCCGGCGTCCGCGCCCGCCGGCTGCTGGTGGCCAACGAGCACACCGAGGCTCGGGCCGCGACGGAGGTCGTCAAGCTGCTCGGCGAGGGCCACACCGTGGCCGTCGTGACCGACGCCGGAACGCCCGGCGTGTCCGACCCCGGTGAGCGCCTGGTGCGAGCCGCCGTCGCCGCCGGCCACGACGTCGAGGCGGTGCCGGGGCCGTCGGCGGCGTTGGTGGCGCTGGTCGTCAGCGGGCTCGCGACCGACCGCTTCGTGGTCGACGGCTTCCTGCCGCGGACCGGCCCGGCCCGTCGCGATCGGCTCGCCGCCCTGCGCACAGAGCGGCGCACGGTGGTGCTGTACGAGGCGCCCCATCGCCTCGTCCGCACCGTCGACGACCTCATCGTCAGCCTGGGACCCGATCGCCGCGTCGTCCTCGCCCGCGAGCTGACCAAGCTCCACGAGGAGGTGTGGCGGGGGACGCTCGGCGGCGCCCGCGAGTGGTTGGCCGTCAACGAGCCCCGCGGCGAGTTCGTGGTGGTGTTGGCGGGCGCCCCCGCACCACCGCCGGCCACGACCGCCGACGTGGTCGAGGCGCTGCGGGCCACCCTCGCCACCGGCGCCGACCAGAAGACCGCCGTGGCCGAGGTGGCCGCCGCCCTCGACGTCCCCCGGCGCGTCGTCTACGCCGCCGCCCTCCGGCTGCGGGACTCGTCCCCCCAGCCGTCGAAGTGACGGAAATCCACCTCTGCGGTGGAAGAGTGTGTCACTCGGCCGGAGGGGTTGTCCGCGAGCCAGACTGTGCTCATGGCCGTCTCCCGGTTCCTGCACCCCTACGCCCGTCCGACGCGCACCGACTTCGTCACCATCGTGCGCGGCCACGGAGCCCGGGTCTACGACGCCGCCGGCAAGGAGTACATCGACGGCATGGCCAGCCTCTGGTACATGAACGTGGGGTACGGGCGGGGCGAGATCGTCGATGCCGTGGCCGAGCAGATGCGCCGGCTCCCCGCCTACAACGCCTTCGACCCGTTCACCAACGAACCGGCCGAGCGCCTCGCCGACCGGTTGGCCGCCCTGGCGCCCGTCGACGACCCTCGCATCTTCCTGACGTGCGACGGATCCGAGGCGGTCGACTCCGCCATCAAGCTGGCCCGCATCGCCCACGTCCAGGCCGGCCATCCCGAGCGCACGCTGATCGTCAGCCGGGGTTTCGCCTACCACGGCGTCACCTACGGCGGCCTGACGGCGCAGGGCCTGCCGGCCAACCAGGCCGGCTTCGGACCGCTGCTGCCCGACTTCGTCAACCTGCCGCCGAACGACCTCGAGGCCATGGCGACGCTGTTCGCCGAGCAGGGCGACCGTGTCGCCGCCGTCCTCACCGAGCCCATCCAGGGCGCCGGCGGCGTCCATCCACCACCGGAGGGCTACCTCCCGGGTCTGCGCAAGCTCTGCGACCAGCACGGCGCCTTCCTCGTGATGGACGAGGTCATTTGCGGCTTCGGCCGCCTCGGCCACTGGTTCGGCACCGAGCGCTTCGGCGTCCGCCCCGACCTCATCACCTTCGCCAAGGGCGTGTCGTCGGGCTACATCCCCGTCGGCGGCGTGGTCGTCGGCGCGGCGGTCCGCCGGCCGCTCGAGGCCGACCCGTCGTTCGTGCTGCGCCACGGGCACACGTACTCGGGTCACGCGTCGGCCGCCGCCGGCGCCCTGGCGGCGCTCGACATCACGGCCGGCGAGGGCCTCCTCGACCGGGCCAAGCACGTCGGCGCCCGGCTGGCCGACGGTCTCCACAGCCTGGCCGCCGACGGGCTCGTGCGGGAGGTGCGGGGCGACGTCGCGGTGTGGGCCGTCACCTTGGATGCCGCCCACGACGCCACTGCCGTCCGTGACCGCATGCTCGGCCTCGGCGTCATCACGCGGGCCATCGGCGCGGACGCGCTGTCGTTCTGCCCGCCTCTCGTCATCACCGACGAGGAGATCGACCGCATCGTCGACGGACTGGCCACCGCGCTCCAGTGAGGGCGTGACCCATATCCGCCCGGCCACCGCCGACGACGTCGGCCCGCTGGCCGCCGTCCACGCCGCCGCCGTCGCCCTCGCCTATGCCGGCATCTTCGACGCCGGCGTCGCGCCGCCCACAGCCGACGAGCTCGTCGGACGTTGGGCGACGCTGCTGGCGACGCCTCGAGCGTGGGTCGCGGTGGCCGACGTCGACGGAGCGGTGGTCGGGATGATCGGTGTCCGGCCGTCTCCCGAGGCCGATGCGGTCCCGCCTCCGGGAGAGGTGGTCGGCCTGCACGTGCACCCGGCGCACTGGGGATGCGGGATCGGCGCCGACCTCGTCGACCGGGCCACGGCGGAGGCCCGGGACGTGGGCTTCGCGCCCCTGCGACTGTGGGTGCTGGAGGCCAACGTGCGAGCGCGACGGATGTACAGCGCCCGCGGCTGGCGGGCCGACGGCGCCATCCGGCTGGTGGCCCCGAGCGTGCTCGAGCTGCGGTACTCGTTAGCGTGAGATCCATCGAGGACGACCGCGGCGAGCCCAGCGAGCCCGACGAGCTGGGCGAGCTCTACGACGACGACACCATGGCCCGCATCGACGCACCAGGCGACGAACTGGCGCGCCCGGTCGGCAAGGTGCGACGCCGCAGCGCGGCGGGCGCCGTCGCCGCCGCCATGATGATGGGGCTGCGGGAGGTGTTCGACCCGCCCACCCACGTCGAGATCGAGCAGGTCGACCCGTGGACCGGCGGCGGCTCGAACCCGTGGGTGCGAGTCCACTATGACCCCGATCCTCGGCACACCGTGGCCGAGGTCACGGAAAGATGAGCGGTGCGGCGTTCTTCGACCTCGACCGCACGCTGATCAGCGGATCGTCGGCCTTCGCCTTCGCTGTGGCGGCGTGGCGCCAAGGCCTGATCCCCGCCAAGGCCTTCGCGAAGGACGTGTCCGGAGCCGTCGCCTTCCGTCACCGCGGCGCCACCGACGACCAGGTCGAGCGGGTACGGGCCCGCATCCTCGGCGCCGTCGCCGGCGTGCGCCAGGCCGACCTGGTCGCCCTCAACGGCGAGCTCATCCCCAAGCTGCTGTCGCGGGTACGACCGGAGGCGAGCCGGTTGGTGGAGATGCACCGGCGGGCCGGCCGCGACACGTACATCGTTTCGGCCTCGCCGGTCGAGCTGGTCGAGCCGTTGGCCGCCGCCATCGGAATGACGGGTGGCATCGGCACCGTGTCGGCCGTCGACGCCGACGGCGTGTACACCGGCGAGCTGGCCGGGCCGTTCGTCTACGGGCCGGGCAAGGTCACCGCCGTCCGGGAGATCGCCGAGTGGGAGGGCTACGACATGGCGCTGTCGTACGCCTACAGCGACTCGGCCAGCGACCTGCCGATGCTGGAGGCCGTCGGCCATCCCGTCGCCGTCAACCCCGATGGCGTCCTGACGCGGGAGGCCCACGACCGCGGTTGGCCCATCGTGATCTTCAGCCGCCGCACCCGGCGGGTGGTGCGGCGCACGACGGCGGTCGTCGGTGCCGCCGGCGTCGCCGCCGCCGCCTTCTTCGGCGGCCTGACGCTGGGAAAAAGGGGAGCCTTGGCGGCGACGAGCCACCGATAGCCTCGCGCCGTGGCCCGCTTCTACGTCACGACGCCGATCTACTACGTCAACGACGCGCCCCACGTCGGCCACGCCTACACGACGGTCATCGCCGACGCCGTGGCCCGCTGGCACCGGCTCCTCGGCGACGACGTGTTCTTCCTCACTGGCACCGACGAACACGGACTCAAGGTGCAGCGCGCCGCCGAGGCCAACGGGGTGTCGCCTCGCCAGTGGGCCGACCAGACCGTGGTGCGGTTCCAGGACGCCTGGAAGCTGCTCGACATCAGCAACGACGAGTTCATCCGCACCACCGAGCCCCGCCACTATCGGGCCGTCGAGAGGCTGCTGAAGGCGTGCTACGGCGCGGGCGACATCGAGCTGCGGCCCTACAAGGGCTTCTACTCGGTGGCCGACGAGGAGTACATCAACGCCGACCAGGTGGCCGACTACGAGGCGCGGGGCCGCAGCGTGATCGAGCTGGAGGAGCAGAACTACTTCTTCAGGCTCTCGAAGTACGAGCAACCGCTGCTGGACTGGTACGAGTCCCATCCCGACTTCGTGGTGCCGGAGACCAAGCGCAACGAGGCCCTCGGCTTCATCCGATCGGGCCTGCAGGACTTCTCCATCAGCCGCACCTCGATCACGTGGGGCGTGCCCATCCCGTCGGATCCCGCCCACGTGAACTACGTGTGGTTCGACGCCCTCACCAACTACATCACCGCCGTCGGCTACGGCACCGACGACGAACGCTTCCGCCAGTGGTG
>JBKOXV010000297.1:0-5949 GCA_046725105.1 bacterium
GGGTGACGTGGTGGACGACGAGCTCGATGGGCAGTCGCTCGCCTCGCGTGCGGTCGCGGGCCCGGTGGGCGACGGCCGTCGTCGGGAAGCTGGCGTCGCACACCGTGCCGCAGTGGGCGCCCCCGTCGGACAGACCGATGATGGCGTACGGCGACAGCAGCATCTCGCGTACGTCGGACAGGTCGCCGGCGGCGTAGTTCATCAGCGGCATGTAGAGCAACTGCTTCCCGTCGCCCTCGAGGAGCAGGTCGTAGGCGACTTCGGCCGGGCGGCGGCCGGAGGCGGCGGCGAGGCCCTGCACCGACCGCTCGAGCGGCGGCTCGTAGTCGACCGGGTCGGTGAGCGGGAACAGCTTGTGAAAGCCGTGGGTGAACTCGCCGACCATGCCGTCGGGCACGACCTCGTGCTCCCGCAGGATGCGCCGGCGCCGCTCGTCGTCGGCCAGGGCGCGCACCCGCTCGGCCAGCGGCAGGCCGGCGACCTCGGCGGCGCTCGGGCAGGTCATGAAGGGGTTGATGCTGGCCTCCAGCCCGCACAAGACGCCGATAGGACGGGGCGCCACCTGGGCTCGCATCGGGAGGCCGTCGGCCACGCAGCCGGCCACCCAGGCGATCATCTTGCGCCACCGCTGGGGCTGGGGCTCGGGCTGCTGCACCGTCATCGACAGCGGCCGGCCCGTCGCTTCGACGAGGAAGCGCATGAGGGCGAGCTCCTGGTCGACGAACTCCTCGTCGCCGGACTGGTAGGCGTCGGAGATCATCTGGATCACGCCTCGTCCGGCGTCGGTGAGGGCCGAGGCCAGCGCGGTGAGCTCGTCGGCGGTGGAGAAGCGGGTGCCCAGCGGATTGCCGTCGCGGGTGCGGTGGAGATGGGTGCGTGACGTCGTGAAACCGAGGGCGCCGGCGTCGATGCCTTGGCGGACGAGGCGCGTCATCTCGGCCAGCTCGGCGGCGGTAGGCGCCTCGTTGGGGTCGGCGCCCCGCTCACCCATCACGTAGGCGCGCAGCGGGGCGTGGGCCACCTGGGTGCCGATGTCGAGCGTCCACTGGCGCCGCCCGAGAGCGTCGAGGTAGTCGGGGAAGCTCTCCCAGTCCCACGGAAGGCCTTCAGCGAGGGCGGTGCCGGGGATGTCCTCGACCCCTTCGAGCAGGCCGATCAGCCAGTCGTGGTCGTCGTCGTTGGGTCGGGCCGGGGCGAAGCTCACGCCGCAGTTGCCCATCACGATCGACGTCACGCCGTGCAGCGACGACGGCGCCACCACCGGGTCCCACGTGACCTGGCCGTCGTAGTGGGTGTGGATGTCGACGAAGCCGGGCGTGAGCAGCAGGCCGTCGGCATCGATCTCGTGACGGCCCCGGGTGTCGAGGCGGTCGCCGACCTCGGTGATCCTGTCGCCCGTGATGGCCACCTCACCGGGGCGGCTGGGGGCGCCGGTGCCGTCGACGATGGTGGCGTTGCGGATCACGAGATCGGCCATGCCCCATGATCGCGTGTAGAAACGCAGATCGTGAAGGCGATGGTCATCTACGAGAGCATGACGGGCAACACCCGCCGGGCCGCCGGGCTGATCGGGAGCCAGCTCGCCGCCGGCGGGCTCGACGTGATCAACCTGTCGCCGGCCAACGCCGTCGACCTCCAGGCCCTGTCGGCGGCCGAGCTGGTGGTGGTGGGCACGTGGACCGACGGCATCTTCGTGGTCGGGCAGCGCCCCGGCCGGGCCGGCCGGTTGCGGCAGCTGCCGGCCATGCGCGGCAAGCGGGCCGTCGTCTATTGCACCTACGCCATCAACCCGGGCAAGACCATCGACAAGCTGATGGGAATCGTCGGCGGGCGGGGCGCCGACGTGATCGGCGGCTTGGCCCTGCACCGCCGCCACCTCGAGGAAGGCGCCGCCGACTTCAGCGGGCGCCTGTTGGGCGCGCTCACCTAGGAAGCCACGTCGAAGGCGCCCCGCATGAAGGGGTGGATGCGGCAGAAGTAGGTGTAGAGGCCGGGCTTGAGGTCCGCCGGCGTCTGCCAGTCGACGCGACCGGCCGTGGGTGGGCCGCCGGTGCCGAGCTGGCCCGAGTCGAACGCCACGTCGCCGTCGGCCAGCGGGTAGGCGATGCCCGTCGACTTGTTGCACGGCGCCGCGCAGGCGGTGATGGAGTGCCAGATGCCGGGGCCGAGCGGGGCGTCGTCGTTGCGGAACGTGAGGGTCTGGCCGGCCTTCACGGTGGGGACGGGATCGATCGCGCTCATGTCACCGGCGCCGTAGGCGAAGCCGGCGATGGTGATGTCGCCGTCCTCGGGCCCCGTGGCCACGGGTCGGGCGATGGGGTCGGCGAGCTCGACGCCGGTGCCGCCGTGGTTGTCGTTCTCGGGGAGGTGGCCGTGGGTGAGGACGCCGGGTTGGTCGACGGGCGTCTGGAACGGGTCGTTGGCTTCATCGCCTTCCAGCGGGTCGGCCATCCACGCCACCATGATCCCCATCGACTCGTACCACGACGCCTTCGACGTGTCGTACGTGGAGGTGACGCGGAGGTGGTCGCCGGCGTGCACGGCGACGCGCCAGTCCGGGTTGGTGACGGTGGTGGCGACGTCCCACGAGACGGCGCCGGCCGGCTCGAAGTAGTGGGCCTCGGCCTCGAACAGATGGGCGGTGGCGCCGTTGCGGTCGAGGTAGAGGTCGTCGTGGAGGCCGCCGGGGTGGAGATGGCCGCCGGTGCCGATCAGGATTCCGTCGCGGTCGACGGTCCACACGTTGGCCGGCGCCTTGCCCGTGTACGGGTCGGTGGCCTGGTCGGGGTAGGTGTAGGTGCCGTCGGTGCCGGTGCCCTTCAGGACGTCGAACACGGGGTAGCCGCTGCCGTTCTGCACGTCCATCCAGATCGGGCGGGCGGCTCGCATCGTGGCGGCGGCCGGGGCGGTGGCGGGGAGAAAGTCGAGGTCGTAGGTGATCCACACCTGGCCGCCGTTGGGCGTGAGGTCGTGCAGCATGTAGTTGATGACCCACTGGTCGGTGGCCTGGTAGGGATAGCCGAAGCCATCGGGGAACTGGGTGATCGTCTTCTCCTCGCCCGCGGCCATGAAGCGCTCGGGGAAGATGGGGATGGTGGCGTCCTGACGGGAGGCGTTGAGCCAGACGCCGTGGTGAAGGTGCAGGACGTCGACCGGCGGCACGCTGCCGTCGGCGTAGCGGAGGTTGGGCGCCATGCGCAGGATCCAGCCGTCCTCAGTGGGCTTCGGCACGGCGGCCTTGCTGAACTGGATGTTGTTCTGGCCGGGGTGGATCGTGATGGGGCCGTACTCGAAGTGGAGGCGCGTGGTGCCGGCCGGGCCCGTGGGTGGTTCGGGCGAGGTCGTCGTGGTCGCTCGGGCGGTAGTTGTGGGGGCGGTGGTGGTATTGGCCGTGGCCGTGGTGCTTTGGGTCGACGTGGTCGTGGGCGCGCTGGTGTCGTTTTGGTCCGGACCGCTACTGCACGCCGCGGTGATGAGGGCCATCGCGGCGCCGGCGGCCATGAGCCACCGCCCCCTGCTCATGCCGGAAGGGTAATGCGGCGCCGTTCCCGCCAGGAGTGGTTTAGGCGCCAGAAGATGTAGCAGCCGGCGCCGATCGGGATGGGGAGCAGGTAGGTGAGGGCGCGATAGAGGAGGACGGCGGCGGCGGCCTTGGTGGTGAGGGCGGTGTTCTCGCCGTTGGCCAGGGCGGCGGTGAGCCCGAGCTCGACCACGCCCAGGCCGCCGGGGGTGATCGGCACGGCCGAGATGAGGCGGACGAACGCGAACGAGGCCAGAACTTCGGCCCAGCTGACCTCGTCGTTGGACAGACCCACCGCCCGCACCGCGACGAGCAGCACCAAGTACAGGGACAGCTGGCCGACGAGAGCAGTCACGGTGAGGGCGGGCCACCGCCGGCTGATCAGGTCCACGCTGCGGTGGCGGAAGCGGATGGCGCCGTCGCCCCAGGTGTCGCCGTGCACGGTGCGATGGACCTTTTTCGCGCCCCACTCGGCGACGCGGCCGATCCAGCTGCCGATGGCTCGGGCCAAGTCGTCGCTGCGCAGGACGAGGGCGAAGATGACGATGGCGAGCCCCATGACGATGACGCCGACGATGGCGGCCGGCACGAACGAGCCCCGCAGGTCGCCGGTGACAGCAAGGGCGAGCAGGGCGATTACAGGCAGCCCGAGCTTCACGAAGTTGTTCCACACGCCCGACACGAGCGTGGCGAGGGTGTACTCAGCCGGTGTGAAGCCCCACGAGTCGAAAATGGCCCAGTTGATGCCGATGCCGATGGCCGAGCCGGCCGGCACGGTGTTGGCCACGGCCGATCCCGCCGTCATGTTGACGAACGCCTCCATGAACCGGGTGCCCGGCTGCGACACCATGACGAGGGGACTGAGGGCGAAGAGGTTCCAGACGCCGACGACGCTCAGCAGGAACATGTCCCACGAGTCGAGGTCGCCGATGACGTCCCAGACGTCGGCGTAGTCGGCCAGCTTCGGGAGCAGGAAGCCGAAGACGGCGACGATGAGGACGACGGAGACGACGATCCCGATCCACCGGCGGCGGCGCGACCGGGGCGCTCGCTCGTCGGTCTGCACGGCGTCGAGGTTACGGGGCTACGTCGGCAGAGCCTGTCACCAGCGGGTCTCTCGTCGAACCGTCTAGCCTGCCCGCGGCAGGGCAGGGGGTCGTGGGCGTGGATGGGACGGCGTAGGTGTTGGACGGCATACGGGAGCGCCTAGGCCGCTCGCTGGGCGGGTTCCGACAGCGGTCGGTGCCGCCGTTGACCGAGCCGGTCAACGGGGTCACGGCGTTCCACCTGTGGTGGCAGGGCATCGACGGCGGCGACCCCCTCGTCGAGGTCTCTGCCACACTGTCCGTCCTACGGCAACCGACGTCGGATCGCCTGTACTTCTGGGCGCTCCAGGCATCGTTCTTGTCGGGTGAGGCCGGCAACGGGGCGGCCCACATCGGGCTGCAGTGGAATCCCCGCCATCCGGGCAACAAGGCCGTCAACTGGGGCGGCTATGCGGATGTCTCGGACGTGCGCTCCATTCTGGACGGAACGCCGTCACCGTTGCCGTCGACGCCCTCCGACCCGAACACCCGCGACTACCCGTGGCGGGAAGGTGTCGCCTACCGGTTACGCATCTCGCCCGGCCTGTCGGGCTGGGAGGGTTCGATCACGGATCTCTCGACCGGCGAGACGTCGGTCATCCGGGACCTGCTTGCTTCAGGCGATCGGTTGGGCGGCTTCGTCGTGTGGGCCGAGGTATTCGCGGCGTGCAACCACTCGCAGACGGTCGTCCAGTGGTCGGACTTCGAGGCCCGCACTGCGTCGGGCGACGTCCGTGCGCCGGCGTCCGTTCGCCTGACGTTCCCCACCGGCGGCGACTGCCCGAACACGGACGTCGTCATGAGCCACACGGGGCTGCTGCAGATCACGAACACCGTGCGCACCGCGAGGGATGCCGCCGTGCTGCCGGTGCCCGGCAGGTAGGGTCTTTGGTCGCCGTCGGCGTCCACCGACGGCCCAGGCGACGTGGCCGAGTGGTTTAGGCAAGGGCCTGCAAAGCCCTGTACAGGGGTTCGATTCCCCTCGTCGCCTCCAGCCGATTCCTGCTAGACTGCCTGCTCAGAGGCCATTTCGGTTGATCCGTGATTGACCGCTACTGACCTCCTCGATCCGTCAGGATCCGTGGTTCTGTGCCCATTTTGTGCCCACGGGAGGTCGAGCGATGGCCGCGATCGAGAAGCGGAGCGGGAAGTACCGAGTGCGTTACCGCGATCCCAGCGGACATCAGCGGAGCCGGACGTTCCGCCGCAAGGTCGACGCCGAGCGGTTCGCGCGCGAAGTGGAGGTCGACATCGGCCGCGGCCAGTGGCTCGATCCGCGCCGTGCCGACGTCCCGCTCGAGCAGTGGATGGTCACCTTCATGACGTTCGCCGGCTCACTTGCTC
>JBKOXV010000153.1:0-11831 GCA_046725105.1 bacterium
GAGCTGCCCTGCCGGCACTACTGGTCGGCCGATGACGCCGCCGAGCACTGGCCGTCGTTCGCCCACGTCGAGACGGGCCACGCCCCGCTGACGATCGCCGAGACGATCGGGGAGGACGAGGTCGCCGTCATCATGTACACCTCGGGCACGACGGGTCGGCCCAAGGGCGCCATGCTCACCCATGGCAACCTCTGGTGGAACGGCACCAACGCCCTGCTCACGCTCGACATCGTGGAGAACGACGTGTCGCTCGTGATGGCGCCCCTGTTCCACATCGGCGGCCTCAATGTCACCACTCTCGTCACGTGGATGAAGGGCGGCGAGATCGTGCTGCACCGCGCCTTCGACCCGGGCCGCTTCCTCCAAGACGTGGCCCGCTACCGCATCACCACCACCTTCGGCGTGCCCGCCATGCTGCTGTTCATCAGCCAGCACCCCGAATTCGACCACACCGACCTCACCACCCTGCGGGTCGTGGTGTGCGGTGGGGCGCCGGTGCCGGAGCCGCTCATCAAGCTCTACAACGGGCGAGGCATCCCCATCAACCAGGGCTACGGGCTCACGGAGACGGCGCCCATGGTCACCTTCCTCACCTCCGAGTTCGCCCTCGCCAAGGTGGGATCGGCCGGCACGACACCGCCGTTCGTCGACGTCCGTCTGGTCGACAGCGACGGCGCCGTCCTTGGCGAACCCCTCGCCCGCGGTGAGGTCTGCGCCAAAGGCCCCAACATCATGAGGGGGTATTGGAACCGGCCCGACGCCACGACCGCCGCCATCGACGCCGAAGGATGGTTCCACACCGGCGACATCGGCTATTTCGACGAGGACGGCTTCCTCTACATCGCCGACCGCGTGAAGGACATGGTGATCACCGGCGGTGAGAACGTGTACCCGGCTGAGGTCGAGAGCGTGTTGTACGAGCACCCCGCCGTCGCCGAGGTGGCCGTCATCGGCACACCCGACGAGCGGTGGGGTGAGGTCGTGGTGGCCGTCGTGGCGCTCAGGCCCGACGCCACCCTCGAGCTGGAGGACCTACGGGCCTTCGCCGGCGATCGGCTGGCGCGCTTCAAGCTGCCGACCCGCCTCGAGTTCGTCGACGCCCTGCCCCGCAACCCGGCCGGCAAGGTGCTCAAGTTCGAGCTGCGCACGCGCTTCGGGTGAGGTGGCGAGCGCGGCTCCTCGCCGCCGTCGTGCTCTCGTCGGCGGTCGCCGTCCCGACCGCTCCGGCGGCCGAAGCCAGCAGTTCCCCGCCGCGCCTCTTCGTGGTGGCCGACTCGGTGGGACTCAGCGCCAAGGACGCCATCCCGCCGGCCTTCGCCGGTTGGGACGTCACGGTGGTCGGCCACCCGGCCGTGTTCACCGACGTCGCCGTCAACCAGTACGTGGCGCCCGCCGGCGCACTGCCTGACGTCGCCGTCGTGGCCACCGGCTATAACTACCCGTTCTGGGATCCGGATCGATTCGATCGTTCCATCGACGCCATGGTTGCCGCGCTCGTGGCCGGCGGCGTGCGCCACGTCGTCTGGGTCACGCTCCGGGAGGTGAAGCCCCAGTACATCAGCGCCTCGGCGTGGGCCCAGGTGCAGCCGTACTACTGGTACTTCCCGACGGTGAACCAGCACCTACGGGCGGCGGTGGCCCGTCACCCGGAGCTGGTGCTCGCCGATTGGGCCGCCCTCGCCGACCGGCCCAACCTCACCTATGACGCTATCCACCTGAACACGACCGGCGCCGCTCTGTACGCCCGCCTCCTGCGCACCGAGGTCGACGGTTTCACCCGGCTGAAGGGAGGCCGGACGCTGCCGGTCCAGGTGACCGGCGTGCTCGGCGTCCCCGCCGACGCCGCCGCCGTGGCGCTGAACGTGACGGTGACCGATCCGAAGTACGCCGGGTACGTCACGGTGGCTCCGTGCGGCGCGACGGCGGGCACGTCGAACCTCAACTACGAATGGGACACCACGGTGGCCAACCATGTGGTGGTGAAGCCCGGCGCCGGTGGTCAGGTGTGCGTGTCGACCTACGCCGACGCCCACATGCTCGTCGACCTCACCGGGTGGATCCCCGCCACCGGCGGCGGCTTCACCGGCATCACGCCGACGCGTGCCTTCGACAGCCGCGCCTCGGCCGCGCTCGCGCCCGGCGGCACCGTCACCGTGACCCTGGCCGGGGCCGGCGTGCCTGCCGACGCCGCCGCCGTGGTGCTCAACGTCACCGCGGTCGATCCCGCCGATGCGGGCTACCTCAGTGTGACGCCGTGCCCCGGTGGCGTCGGCGCCGTCTCGAGCGTGAACTACGACCGAGGCCAGACGGTCGCCGACCTCGCCGTCACGCCCGTCGGTCCCGGCGCCACCGTCTGCGTGTCATCGTTCGCGTCCTCGCACGTGCTCGTGGACGTGATGGGCTGGTTCGGCGCCGGTGCCTCGTTCACGCCGGTCACGCCGCACCGGGTCGTCGACACCCGCCGCGACGCCGGTCGCCTGGCGGCGCGAGCGGTGCTCGCCGTCGACCTGCCCACCCTCGCGGGCGTCCCCGCCGGAGCGCCGGCGGCGGCGCTCACCGTCACGCTCACCAATCCCGGCGCCGACGGCTACGCCACTGTCTTCCCGTGCGGCACGGCGACGCCGGTGGCCTCCGACCTCAACTACCGCGCCGGCGCGTCCGTGCCGGCCCTCACGCTGGCCCCGCTGGCGCCCGACGGCCGGGCGTGCATCTTCACCTTCGCCGCCGCCGATGTGGTGGTCGACGTGTCCGGTTGGATCCCGCCCGGCGGGGCCTACACCGGCATCACGCCGACCAGGCTGGTCGACACGCGGCTACAGGATCCGAACGCGGCCTGAGCCGGCCACGATGTCTCCGACGACGGCGGCGTCGCCCAGCACCTCGAGTGCCGTCTCGATGGCGGCCGCCGGCACGACGGCGACCATGCCGATGCCGAGGTTGAAGACCCGCTGCATCTCCTCGTCGGTGACGTGGCCGCGGCGCTGGATCTCGCTGAAGACGGGCGGCACCGGCCACGAGCCCGTGCGGATCACGGCGTCGCAGCCGGGCGCCAGCACCCGGCTCACGTTGCCGGGCAGGCCGCCCCCGGTGATGTGGGCGAACCCGTGCACGGTGACGGCCCGGCGGAGCCTCGCCATGCGGGGCGCGTAGATCAGCGACGGACGGAGCAGCTCGTCGCGCAGAGCCGGATCGGCCCCGAGAACGGCGCGCGCCAGCGAGTAGCCGTTCGACCGCAGCCCGGGCGACAGCAGGCCGATGACGGCATCGCCGGGCTCGATGGCTGCGCCCGTCAGCAGTTCGGCGCGCGACACGACGCCGACGCTGAAGCCGGCCAGGTCCATCGAATGGCCGTCGCCGTGCTCGGCCACCTCGCCGCCGACCAGGGCACAGCCGGCCTGACGGCACCCCTCGGCCACGCCGGCCACGATCTCCTCCACCACCGACGGCACGAGGCGCCCCACGCCGACGTAGTCGAGGAAGAACAGCGGGTCGGCGCCCTGAACGGCGATGTCGTCGACGCACATGGCCACGAGGTCGATGCCGATCGTGTCGAACCGGCCCGCCGCTTCCGCCACCTTGAGCTTGGTGCCGACGCCGTCGGTCGACGAGACCAGCACCGGGTCGTCGTAGCCGGCCGGGAGGGAGACGAGCCCGCCGAAGCCGCCGATGTCGCCGAGGACCTCGGGACGGCGCGTCGAGCGCACGTGGCGGGCCAGGCGGGCGACGGTGTCGTCGGCGGCGTCGAGGTCGACCCCGCTGTCCTTGTACGTGCTCACCGTCCCGGCCCCCCACTCAGCCGAGGTGACCGGGCGCTAGTCACGTTCCAGCACCGACTTGGTGAGCGTCAGGGGCACCGGCACCGGGTACTCGCCGGTGAGGCAGGCGGTGCAGAAGCCTGCCCCGGGTGCGCCGGTGGCGGCGACGAGGCGGTCGAGGGTGAGATAGGCGAGCGAGTTGGCGCCGACGTAGGCAGCGATCTCGTCCTCGGTCAACCGGGCGGCGAGCAGCTCATCGCGGTCGGCGGTGTCCATCCCGAAGAAGCACGGCCACTTGTAGGGCGGCGACATGATGCGCAGGTGCACTTCGGCGGCGCCCGCCTCGCGCAGCATCGCGACGACGGCGCGGGTGGTGGTGCCGCGCACGATGGAGTCGTCCACGACGACAAGCCGCTTCCCGGCGATGGCAGCCCGGAGCGGGTTCAGCTTGAGGCGCACACTGCGGGCCCGCAGCTCCTGGCTCGGGGCGATGAAGGTGCGGCCGATGTAGCGGTTCTTCACCAGGCCGTCGCCGTAGGGGATGCCGCTGGCGCGGGCGAAGCCCTGGGCGGCGGGGACGCCGCTCTCGGGCACCGGCATCACCATGGCCGATCGGGATGGATGGTGGAGGTCGGGGGCGAGCGGCGCCTGCTCGGCGAGCAGCGCACCCATGCGCGCCCTGGCCTCGGCCACGCTGGCCCCGTAGAGCTGGGCATCGGGCCGGGCGAAGTACACGAACTCGAAAAGGCACAGGTGGGGCCGGATCCGGTCGCCGGCGAACGGGTTGAGGCTGCGGGGCCCGTCACGATCGATGACGACGATCTCGCCCGGCTCGAGCTCCCGGACGAAGTCGGCGCCGACGATGTCGAGGGCGGGAGTCTCCGACGCCAGCACCCATCCCGTCGCCAGGCGGCCCAGGCACAAGGGCCGGAAGCCGTCGGGGTCGCGGGCGCCGATGATCCGCTCGTCGTCGATGAGGGCCAACGAGTAGGCGCCCTCGAGGGTGGGCAGCACCGCCTCCAGAGCGCGGACCACGTCGGTACCCGTCGCCGTCATGTGCTGGGCGAGCAACTCGGCCATCAAGTCGCTGTCGCTGGTGACGATCCCGGGCAGCATGCCGGCGGCATCGGCCAGCGTCTCGGTGTTGGTGAGGTTGCCGTTGTGGGCCAGGGCGAACTGGTGGTGGTCGACGTCGCGGTACACCGGCTGGGCGTTGCGCCACGTCGACGACCCGGTCGTGCTGTATCGGGCGTGGCCGATGGCCGCCGAGCCGGGCAGGGCGGCGAGGGTCCGGTCGTCGAACACGTGCGACACGAGACCCATGTCGCGCACGATCGTGAGGTCGGCCCCGTCGCCCACCGCCATGCCGGCCGACTCCTGGCCGCGGTGCTGGAGGGCGTACAGACCGAGGTAGGTGAGGTGGGAGACCGGTTGCCCTGGGGCGAACACGCCGAACACTCCGCACACGCCCGCCATGATGGCAGGAGCGCCCCGCTACAGCGCGGCGCGGGCGAACTGGCGGGCCCCGGTAGTGATGACCCAGTCGTGGCCGAATCGGGCGAGCGGGCGGGCCAGGACGCCGAGCGACCGCAGCAGCGTGTTGTCCGGCTGCAGCGCCGCCGTCAGCCGTAGCTCGCTGCCGGCGTCGTGCGCCACGAGGCCGAGCACGGCGGTGCCGGCGATGTCGCCCTCGATGGTCGAGGCCACCCGCGTCGGCACCACGACCTCGTCGATCGTCACGACGAAGCGCACCGTGTACGGCAGGGGCGGCCGGACCTCGCACGTCCACCGCTGGCCCGCCTCCAGCGGGCCGGCGTCGAACCGGCGCAGCCACGGCCACCATGTGCGGTAGCGGTCGGTGGTGCCGATCGCCCGCCACACGGCGTCGGGATCGGCGTCGAAGGTGAACGTGTGGTCGGAGCGGATCTCCACCCGTCAGCAGGCGCGCTGGATGCGGTAGACGTCGAACCGCTCGAAGCGCTGGAGCACGATGGCGCCGACTTGCTCGCCCGAGCAGTGGTCATCGCCCACGAGCTGCTCCAACAGCTGATGCTCGTTGGTCTTCCACCGCTCGTCGTAGTTGCGGAAGACGATCACGGTGTCGACACCGCGGCGGCGCAGGAACGCCGAGTAGATGGCCAGGTCGGGGAAGCTGTGCCGCCCGATGCTTTCCGGGAAGAACTCGGAGTCGAGGTGGCCGCCCGCCTTCAGGAGCTGGTACATGCCGACCTTGCCGTCGCCCGCCCGCAGGACCCGGTACGTGAGCCCGGGCGTGAAGTCGCCGGAGCGGGCGAACTCGGCGAGGGTCTTGTCGGGCTTTCGAGCCAGCCCGGCCCAGGCCCACGTCAGCTCGAAGGGCTGCAGGAACACGATGTTGAGGATGACGGCGATGGCCACGGCGCCGAGGGCCCACGGCTCCATGCCGCGCCGGACGAGGGGGCGGGGCAGCCAGTGCAGCCCGCGCCGCTGGAGCGCGGCCAGCACCAACGGCGCACCCACGACGAAGATTCGCACGGTGAGCGTGGCCGCGAAGTTGGCCACCTTCGTGGCCAGGCTGGTGTCCTCCATGACCGGTGAGTCGAAGACGAGCCAGGTCGCCGGCAGCGACAGCAGCAGCGAACAGGCGTAGCCGATCAGGAGGGCCCGCTTGCGGGGCTCCCAGATGAACCACACGGCCACCACGATCAGGGCGATGGGGATGAGGATGGCTGGATGGGTGGCCTGGGCGAGGGCGGCCATGACCACGGCGGCGATGCGCCGGTCGCGGCGCCACAGGCCGACGGCGACGAAGAAGAACGCCGTCGCCCACAGGAACGGCAGCTGGCCGATGATGGGAGCCATCACCAGCGTGGGATTGAGCAGGACGGCGACGGCCCACCATCCGTGACGGATCTCGGGCAGGGCCCAGAACATGGCCGCCACGAGGGCCACGAAGCCGACGACGATCAGCAGCGTGACGGCCCAGTCGCCGAAGGCCAGCGACAGGATGCCGGCGACGACCCACGGCACGAAGCCGTACGGGAAGGCGAGGGCCTCGCCGTGGCCGAGCACCGGCATGCGGAACGGCAGCCCCTGCCCCGATCGCAGCTGTTCGGCGACCCACCACACGTGGCCGTAGTTCGACATGGAGTCGTGCGAGACGAAGAGCGAGTGGCGCAGGATGGCGCCGAGCACGATCGCCCACGCCGCGCCGACCACGATGACGGCGCGCCGGCCCAGCCGGTTCAGCCGCAAGGACCCCCGGCTAGCGTCGGCCGTCATCGCCCGCCCCCGATTGCCATGTCGCTCCTGATCACCCGGGACCGCACCGGGATACTCGTCCGCATCGGCGCTGGGGCCGGCCTTGCCGCCGTGGCGATGCCGGCGGCCAGCTGGGGCACCCAGGGTGCTGGTGCGGCGCTGATCACCATGGTGGCAGCGGTCAGCGTCGGCACGACGGTAGCCGTTCTGGTGGCCCGGCTCGTGCCACGGCCGCGCGCCGCGTGGTGGGGTGCCGTGCTCGTGGCCGCCTCCGCTCTGCTGGTAGCGGTGACGCCGCGCGGCCCCATCTCGCTCACGATCGCCGTCGTGACCGGGGTCGGGGTCGGGCTGGCCGTCCCCCTCGCCCACCCGCTCCGGGACCCGGTCAGCTGGGCGGCGTTGGCTGGCGCGGCGGCGGTGGGCGGCGTCCTGCTCGCCGTCGGGGGTGCCACGGCGGCGCTCTGGTTCGCCACGGCGCTGGCGATCGGGGCGGCGGTGGTCAACATGCGGGCGGGCTCCGGCTCCGAACAGGGACGGTTCACAGTAGGCATCACCGTCGGTGGCGGACTATGGGCCGTCGCGCTCATGGCGTGGGTCGCCGCCAACACGCCGACGGTCAACTGGTTCGGCGGCACCATCAGCCACGGCCCGCGAGACCGCAACCAGGTGGCCATCACCTTCGACGACGGCCCCGACGACACCTTCACCCTCGCCGTGCGCGACACCCTCGACGCCCACGGTGTGAAGGCCACGTTCTTCACCGTGGGCAAGGCCCTCGACGCCCGGCCCGACATCTCGCGGGCGTTGCTCGCCGACGGCCAGCTCCTCGGCGACCACTCCTACCACCACGACTACTGGCGCTGGCTCGACCCCCGCTACCCCGAGCTCGACCGCACCCAGGACGCGTTCCAGCGCCACCTCGGCGTGTGCCCGGGCTTCTTCCGGCCGCCCCACGGGCAGCGCACCCCGTTCATGTCCTGGCTCGTCGACCGGCGCGACATGGCCATGGTGACGTGGGACGTATCGGCCGCCGACTGGTCGAGCCACGACGGCGCCAAGGTGGCGGCCGACGTTCTCGAGCGGGTGAAGCCAGGGTCGATCATCTTGCTGCACGACGGGCTCGACGGGAAGGGGCACACCGACCGGTCGGTGCTGCTGACGGCCCTCCCGCTCATCCTCGACGGCCTCCAACAGCGCGGCCTGCAGCCGGTGCGCCTGGACGAGCTCCTCGGCCGGCCCGGCTACGTGCCCTGCTGACGCCGCCCTCTCACCGGCTCCTCACCGTTTCACGCTGGTTCGAGAGCCTCAGCGGTTCTTCAACCAGCGTGAAATCCGGAAGCGCACCGTCCGCCACCCCACATACACGCCAGCGAGTCCGGCGCCGGCCAGAGCGGCGGTGACGGCGACGGGCTTGGCCAGGCTCGGCACCGGCTGCGACGCCGGCGCCTGGCGCTGCACGCGCACCGCCGCCGCCGGGATGGCGCACAGGTCGATGACCACGTCGACCATCCGGGTACGCGAGCGATAGATGGGCACCGGCACGAGCACGTCGTTGCGGACCTTGTAGCCGAGGCGGGAGAGCACGACGGCGACCTCGACCGTCTCGGAGTACTTGTAGCCCTGGTAGTAGTCGAGGGCGTTCGCCAGCGCGCCGGCGCGGAAGATGCGGTAGCCCGACTCCACGTCGTACAACGGGCCGCCGGCCCAGAGCGTGGCCCACGCCGACAGCAGCCGGTTGCCGAGCTGCTTGTACCGCGGGTAACCCTCCAGATCGCGCTGCACGAGCAGGGCGTCGAGCCCGTCGTGGACCATGATCCGCTGGAGCTCCTCGAGAACGGCGAGCTCGTGCTGGCCGTCGGCGTCGATGGTGTAGATGAGGTCGTCGGCCGACACGTCGCCGTCGACGATGCACCGGCGCAGATCGGTGAAGGCGGTGTAGTACGCCGCCGACATGCCCCGATTGTGCTCGTGGACGATGAGACGGACGTGGTCGTGACCGGGCAGCCACGCCTCGATCTCGGCGCGGGTGGCGTCGGTGGAGCCGTCGTCGACGACGACGAGCTCGTCCACCATGCCGGCCAGGCGATCGAGGACCGTGGCCACCGTGGCTTCCTCGTTGTAGGCGGGCACGACGGCGATGCGCCGATGGGCGACCGGGGGCTCGCCACCACGACCGGGCCCGGCGGCGGTGACGCGACTCGGACTGCTCTCCACACTGGTCATGCCGCTCCATCCTCCAGTGAGACCGGCTCCGGCACGGGAATGTCCAGGCCCAGAGTGTGGCAGTACCAGGCGAGGGTGCGGCGCATGCCCTCACCGAACGACACGCGGGGGATCCAGCCGAGCTCCTCGTGAGCCCGGTCCGTGGACACGACGCGGGCCTTGAGATCACCCGGGCGGGGCGGTCCGAACACGACCTCGACGTCGCCGACGAGGTCCCGAACGGTCTCGGCGATGCGCCGGATCGACACCGGCTCGTCACCGTCGAGGTTGTAGGTGCGGTTCTCGGCGATCGGGCTCAACGCCAGCACATGGGCGCGGGCCAGGTCCTCGACGTACACGAAGAACCGCTCCTGCATCCCGTCGCCGTCAATGGCGAGCGCCTCGCCGCGGAAGGCTCGCTTGAAGAAGGCGGCGGCGACGCAGTTGTCGCGCATGCGGGGTCCGTACGGGATGCCGTAGCGCAGGACGGTGTAGGGGCGGCCGTAGAGCGTGTGGTAGTCGCGGCACATCATCTCCGACGCCACCTTGGTGGAGACGTAGATGTGACGGTCGGTCTCCGGCTCGAACGGCGACGACTCGTCGACGATCGGCTTGGTGGAGGCGGCGTACACCCAGACGGTGGAGGCGAGGATGACGCGACCGGCGTCGGCTTGGCGGGCCGCCTCGAGCACCCGCACCGTTCCGACCGTGTTGAGGGCCACGCTGTCGACCGGCGCCGCCAGGATGTGGTTGACGTCCGCCATGGCGGCGAGGTGGAAGACGGCGTCGGTGCCTCGCACGGCGGCGGTCAGCGCGTCGTGGTCCATCACGTCGACGGCGGCCCACTCGACGTCGGTCCGCCCGGGCGAGCGGGTGTCGACCACCCGGACGGTGTGGCCGGCGGCGACGAGGGCGTCGACGACGTGCGAGCCGATGAAGCCCGATCCACCGGTGATGGCGACGACGTGGCCGGCCATCAGACCCGATCCAGCGCAGCCTCGAGCGACGCCACGACGTAGTCGACGTCGTCGTCGGTCATCACCGCCGACACCGGCAGGCACACGTGACGGGCGCAGATCGCCTCCGCCCCCGGCAACGGCTCGGTGGCCCACGGTTCGAAGACGGGCTGGCGGTGCAGCGGGGTGTCGTAGACCTCACCGGACAGGCCGACGGCGTACTCGTCGCGCAGGAGCTGCTTCAGCGGGGCGCGATCGACGCCCTCGGGCAGAAAAGCCACGTACTTGTAGTAATTGCAACGGGACGTCTCGGGGATCGGGAGCGGCCGCACCGCCGATGTGGCGAGGGCAGCGTCGTAGCGCGCCGCCACGTGCTGGCGGTGGGCGATGAACTCGTCGAGCCGGCCGAACTGGCTCAAGGCGATGGCGGCGTGCGGCTCGCTCATTCGCCAGTTGTACCCGAGGCGGGTGTGGAGGTTGGTGAGGAACGACGCCTTGCCCTGATCGCGATAGATGCGAGCCTCGTCGGCGATGCGCTCGTCGTCGGTGACGATGATGCCGCCCTCCCCGCCGGCCATGACCTTGGTGGGATAGAAGGAGAACGATCCGGCGGTGCCGAACGTCCCCGCCATCTGGCCGTCATGAGCCGAGCCGTGGGCGTGGGCGGCGTCCTCGAAGAGCCAGACGCCTTCGTCGTCGCAGATCTTCCGGAGCTCGGCGATGTCCGGGCTGACGAGGCCGCCGATGTGCACGACGATCACGCCGGCCGTCTGCGGCCCGATGGCATCACGCAGCAGGTCGGCATCGACGGCCATGGTGCTGGGGTCGCAGTCGATGAACCGCACCGAGGCGCCGGCCGCGATGGCCGCGCCCGCCGTGGCGAAGAAGGAGTTGGCGGCGACGAGCACCTCCTGGCCCTCGACGCCCATGGCGCGCAGCGGGATCTCGATGGCGCTGGTGCCCGAGTTGACGGTGACGGCATGCTCGACACCGAGGTACGCCGCGAAACGCTCCTCGAGCTGGCGACCCAGCTTGCCCAGCGTGAGCTGGCCGCTGGCCAAGCACTCGTCGATCTGCTGGAGGATGGCCGCTCGGTCCTCCGGTGGGAAGTACACGGAAGCGGGCGGGACTCGCATCGAAGTCATTCAGGAACCTGCGCCGACATATGGAATTGGGTGGATTGGGAGCTCGAGCCGTCCGCCGAGACGCCGGAGGCAGGGCCTGGGCGTTGCGTCACACTAGAGCAAGCGATACCACGCACCGCGAACATCCGCCGGGCGGGGTTCGGTCAGTGGGTGGCGGCGACCCCGAAGGCCGACGGCAAGCAGTCCTGCCACGCAGCGCTGAGCGCGCTGACCGCCACGTCGAGTAGCCCTTCGACCACGACGCGATCGCCGCCGACCGGACCCAACGACCGCATCGGGACGCCGCCGACGCGGGCTCGCTCGGCCAGGGCGGCGACGGCGCCGGGGGCCACGCACAGCAGCACGCGCGACGGCGATTCGCCGAACAGGCCGGCGTGGCCGTCGACGTCGCCGACCCGGACGCCCGCCTGACCGGCGACGGCGGCCTCGGCCAGCGCCACGGCGAGCCCACCCTCGGCCACGTCGTGGACGCCCAGTACGTCGCCGCCGACGACGGCGGACCGCACCAGGTCGGCCACGGCGCGATGCACGAC
>JBKOXV010000251.1:0-8793 GCA_046725105.1 bacterium
TCAGTGGGCGTGGCGCGCGGTGGTCACGGATGGACGCGATCGGATCGAAGCAACGCAGGCACTGAGAACGAGAGCGGGAACGACGTGCCGTTCATGGATCCTCCCGGGTGAGCGCTGGTGCACAGGCGGCCCGTACTGCCCGCTTCGCAAGAAAAGGGCTGCAGCGCACGGTGCCACTGCCGTCTCACCCAGTGCTCACGGACGGCTCACGGCTGGCTCACGGGCCACCGGTCCGGATCTAGCATCGGTGGTGGTGGAGGTATTGCTGAGCGTGTTGGGCCCACTCTCAGTGGTGATCGAGGGTCTCGATGTGACACCCCTGGCACCGAAGGAGCGGGCGCTCCTCGCGTTGCTCATCATCAATCACGGTCGCGTGGTCAGCTCTTCCCGGCTGATGGAGGAGCTCTGGCCGGACCTCGGCGTCGACCGGGCCCGTCGCGTGCTCCAGGTCCGGGTGGCCGCCGTGCGCAAAATGCTCGGCGCCGCGAACGCGGCGCCGTTGCTGCAGCTCGTGGCGCCCGGCTACCGGCTCGCCGTCGCCGCGGACGACATCGACGAGTATCGCTTCCGTGCGCTCGTAGAGCGAGCACGAGGTCACGCTCACGCCGCCGAGCCGGTCCGAGCAGCGGCGTTGCTGCGCGAGGCACTCGACTTGTGGCGGGGCGAGCCACTCGAGGATGTGCAGGTGTGCGTGAGCCTCGAGGCCGAGGCGGCCCGACTGAACGAGGCGCGATTGGGCGCGATCGAGGATCGGATCGACGCTGAACTGGCATGCGGGTGCCACCACACCGTCGTCTCGGAGTTGGACGGGCTCGTGGTCACTCATCCGCTACGCGAACGGTTGTGGGCCCAGTGGATCTTGGCCATGTACCGGTGTGGCCGAGAAGCCGAAGCGCTGCGGGCCTGCACGGTTTTTCGACGTCGACTGGTCGACGAGCTGGGCGTCGAGCCGGGACCGGCCATACGGGCGTTGGAAGGAGCGGTGCTCGAGCAGCGCCCGGAACTCGATTGGTCGGCCGGCGCAGAGCCAGGTCTGTGGAACCGCTCCCGACCGATGACTGTCCCCGGCCCGGTCGTGAGCGGCGCCGACGAAGGGGAACGGCCGTCGCGGCCGACGCGAGAAGTGATTCCTCCTGTCCAGTATGCGAGGACTGAGGACGGGGTCAACCTCGCGTACCAGGTGGTAGGCGACGGACCCTTCGACATCATCATTGTCCCCGGATACGTCTCTCACCTCGACACGTGGTGGGCGGCGTGGTCGGGACGGCTGGTTCGCCGGCTGGCGTCGTTCTCGAGGCTGATCCTCTTCGACAAGCGAGGAATGGGTCTGTCGGACCGGCCGCCGCACGTCGACGTCGAGAACTGGATGGAAGACACGAGGGTCGTGCTCGACGCGGTCGGATCGGAACAAGCGGCCGTTCTCGGCGTGACCGCCGGCGGGCTCATCGCCATACAGTTCGCGGCCACGTATCCGGAACGCACCCGCTCGCTCCTGCTGTACGGCGCCTTCGCTCGACAGATCCGGGACGAGCAGGACTACCCGATGGGCCTCCTCTACGACGACGTGAAGGCCCACGTCGAGTACACGGAAGCCAGGTGGGGCACCGGCGTTGGTCTTCGGCTGTACTGCCCGAGTGTCAGCAACGACCCCGTGGCTCGTGAACAGTTCGGCAGGTATCAACGCGCCTCGGCGAGCCCGGGCGCGGCAAGCGCCTACCTCCGGGCGCTGGCCCAGATCGACGTGCGCCACGCCCTGCCGATGGTCCAAGCTCCCACCCTCATCCTGCATCCCACTCGTGACCGCGTGATTTCCGTTGAACTGGCTCGGTACATGGCACAACGGATCCCGAAGGCGACGCTTGTCGAGCTCAACAGCGCCGATCATCTGATCTGGTTCTCCGACGCCCTCGACGTCCTAACCAACGAGATCCAGGACTTCCTCACCGAGACGTTGCCGAATCGGGAGATCAGCCGGGTGCTGGCCACGGTGCTGTTCGTCGATGCCGTTGATCCGCATCGACAGAACTCGGCGCTCGGTCTCGGCGAACGCCAGGAGTGTCTCGTCGGCGACGGCAAGGCCAGCCAGCTCATCCACCGGTTCCGGGGAACAGCCGTGCGGCGTGCCGCCGACGGCATCCTCGCCACCTTCGACGGACCCGCTCGCGCCATACGCTGCGCGTCGGCCATTGTGGAGAACCTTTCCTCGCTGGGACTCGACGTTCGGGCCGGCCTGCACAGCGGCGAGTGCGATGCCGCAGGTGAGGACATCGGCGGGGTGGCTGTCCAGATCGCTCGAGGGGTGGCGGACATCGCCCAACCCGGCGAAGTTCTGGTCTCGCAGACCGTGCGAGATCTGGTCTTCGGATCCGCCATCACGTTCTGCGGTCCGGACTCTCGCACGCTCCGAGGCGTTCCCGGAGAATGGGACGTCTACGCCGTCACAGGAACCTGACCGGCGTCAGCCTCCTACGCATGATCGCAGGGATCGCTCCACGATTGTCTGTTCCGACCGGGTTTCCCTCCGGCCAGACGTCAGCGGACTGGCTCGAAGTAGTGCTTGCTGAGCCAATGGGCCACTTTCTTGCCGAGGACCGCGCCTTGCACCTCGTCGTTCGGGTCGGCCGCGACTTTGGTTGACGGTGGTTGTGATTGATCATGCCGCGTCGGCGGCGTTGGTGGGCTGAGGTGTGAGGCCGAGTTCGAACTCGACACCACCGCCGCCGGCGGACACCTTGGCGGGCCGGGCGTCCGGCAGAACCGTGATCCCGGCCAGCATCGGCGCGCTACCCGTCAGCAGCGTCCGACGAGAACCGTCGAGCTCCTCCACGCTTGCGACCCCTTTGTCGCATCTGTCGTGCCCGCGCTCGGGCTGGTGGCCGAGCCCGAGCGACCACCAGCCCGGGCCCCGCGGCGCCATTTCTCACCGCCGTGTCCAACCCAGGTTCATCGGGTCGTCGCATTGTGATGGACGGCCCTCACGGTGCGCTCACGGCGCGCTCACGTCGGGATGCGCCTTCCGAAACTGACAGAGATCTGACGTTGGCACCCGGCACGGCCGACGCATGCGTCCCCTGACGTGGCTCCGTGAGGCGGCTCGGGTCTCCCGACAGGCCATCGTGGAGCGGTCAGCTGAGCCGAGCCCCGCCGCGGGGGGCTCGGGCGACCGCCTCCCGGTGCGCGGCGACGATCGTCCCGACTCTGGTGAGTCGCTGAGCATCAGTCCCGACAGGTCGAGCACCACCGTGTGCACAGCCATGGAGACGGCCGGATCCATGGCGCCTTGTACGGCCGACGCCGCCAGTGCATCGAGCTCGCCCACGAGCCGGATCACAGCCGACGAGTCCACCCGCTCAACCAGGTATTCCGTGGTTCACTGCAGGAAGCGTGACGCTGCGTTGCCTGTGCCCGGGTCAAGCCGCACCGGCGACGTGGAGATGCGGCACCAGGACTCTGGGGGCGCCGGTCCACAATGAGCACGTAGGAAGGCAGCGCGATGGTGGAGATCAGGACCGGCCAAGGGCGTTTCACCGCCGAGGTGGCAGGACCGCTCGACGGCGAGCTCGTGCTGCTGCTCCACGGCTTCCCGCAGTCCAGACATACGTGGCGGCATCAGGTGCCCGCCCTCGGTGCAGCTGGCTACCGGGCCGTTGCCCCGGACGGGCGCGGCTACTCGCCCGGCGTTCGGCCCGATCCGACCTCGAGCCTCGAGGCGTATCGCATCGACCGGCTCGTCGAGGACGTGCTCGACCTGGTCGCCGCCTGCGGGCTCGACGGAGCCGATCGCTTCCACCTGGTCGGTCACGATTGGGGTGGCCAGGTCGCATGGGTCGTGGCGGCCCGCCACCCACAGCGGCTCGCCTCGCTCACCGTGCTTTCCCGTCCGCACCCGGCCGCCTTCCGGCTCGCGCTGAGCGATGACCTCGATGATCAGCGTCACCGCTCGCGTCACCACCGCGCCTTCCACGACCCGGCCACGGCCGGGCTGCTCCTCGCAGACGACGCCCGACGACTGCGGCGGTTGTTCGTCGACGCCGGTGTGCCGGCGTCGAGCATCGACGAGTATCTCGGGGTGCTGGGATCGATGGAGGCACTCAACGCGGCCCTGGCCTGGTACCGAGCCGCCGGCACGCTCAGCGAGATCGACGCCGGCGTGGCCACCGTGCCCACGATGTACCTGTGGGGAGAGAACGATGCCTCGGTGGGACGGGCCGCGGCCGAGGGAACGGCCGCCTTCGTGTCCGGCGAGTACGCCTTCCACCCGTTGGCCGGCGTCGGTCATTTCGCCACCGACCAACAGCCTGACCTCGTCACCGAGCTGCTGCTTGCCCACCTCCGCTCCCACCCCGTCCGGGACGGTCTCGCGGAGCCCTGAGGCAAGAGGCGCCATCGCTCGGTCGGTGCCGTGACTTTCCGGGAGGCGGAGCTCACGGCGATGTTCCGATCGTGCTCTTCGGGACGCCGCTCGGGCTCGATTTCGGCCGGTCCGTATGACGCGGCGCGCCCACGCCACCCGGTGCGCTCGCTCGGTGCGACCGTGCCATTTGAGAACGCCGTGGCCGTCGGCTCCGCGGGTCCACGCCACTCCCCGCAGGCCGAACCACGACGACCTGGCTCTTCGCCGGTGTCGGAGGGGGACTTGAATCCCCACCCACTTGCGTGGACTCGGCCCTCAACGTAGCGAGAGTCGTTCGCCGCGGCCGGCCCCTCCGCCTGGGCTGGTGAACCCCAGCTCCTCGTCCGTCCCGTCGGCTCGGCTCGGCCTGGTGGTGAGCCGTTGATTCCCGGGTTGATTCCCAAAGACGGGACCGTCACGACAAGGGCTCACGGATCCGTCACGCTCGTCAGCACTGCAACGAGCGGTCCTAGCCGCCCGTCACCGGTCGACGTGGTGACCACGCCGTGCCATGTGGACTGCGCCATGATCGGTTGCGTGCCAGCGTCGCTCGATGACGTCGACTGGCCAGTTCGCACCGGCCGTTTGGTGATCCGCCCAGCCATCGCCGACGACGAGGCGGCGATCTGGTCGTACCGCAAGCTCGAAGCGACATCGAGGTGGTTGACCACCCAGCCTCGCGATCGTTCGGCGTTCCGGGCGTCATTCCAGGACGCAACCGAGTGGGCGAACACGCTCGTGATCGAGCGCAGCGGCGTGGTCATCGGCGACCTCCTCGTTCGTATCGACGATGCCTGGTCCCAGGCCGAGGTCCGCGAGCAGGCGGTGGGCACCCAAGCCGAGCTCGGCTGGGTGCTGCACCCGGATCACGCTGGACATGGCTACGCCACCGAAGCCGTCGAGGGGATCATTCGGGTCTGCTTCGACCGGCTCGGCCTGCGCCGCGTCGTGGCTGGCTGCTTCGTCGCCAACGTGGCCTCCTGGCGGCTGATGGAGCGCGTCGGGATGCGCCGAGAGCAGCACACCGTGCTCGACGCACTGCACCGCTCCGGCGAGTGGATGGACGGGTACGGCTATGCGCTGCTGGCCGACGAGTGGCGCGCAAGGACCGGCCAGCCATCTGCGTCGGAGTGACCAAGTCCATCATGCCGACGACCGGCCGCAGCGGACGCATCGAGAATTGTGGCGCGCTCGGGCTCGTGGGCACCGACCGCGACGGCGCCCACACCATGGCACGCCCATCACATCCTCGACGGCTACGGCTTGACGGTGAGCATCACACTCGGCGAGGTTGTTCTCGGCACCGTCGCCTCGCTCGACGCCGTCGTGGCGGACAGGCGGGCTCGACCGTGGACGCCGCCGTGCTGGCCGTCGCCGGCGTGGGTCGCATGTTCGGCCGTTGAGTAGCTGTACTTCGCTGTGCCTTGGACAGCGCGGCTGGTCGGCCACTGCGAGTGAGCGTCCCCTTTCGGCAACGGGCACCTTGCGATCTTGACTCCCTGGACGGCAATGGGCGCCGGGTTCGCTCGGGCGGCTCTCGGGCGGTCAGCGCGGGACTGACGCGAAGGACCGCCGGGAACGGCACCCGACTCGCGTTGCGAAGATAACTTCTCGCTCCAGCGCGCGTCGTCCATCATGCGGTACGGTCCGGGCGCGGAACCGGAAGCTCCGCAGGGACGGCCGGGAACAAACTGGGGGGGACATCGATGTCGAAACACAGGGTTGGGTACCTGCTTGTCGGAGCGGGGATTGCGGTGTCAATGCTGGGCGTCAGCCAGGTCAGCAGCGCCCTGACGACGGCGGCACCGCCGGGCACGAACACCGCGACTGCCGAGGCGGCCGCTTGTGCCGCTCTCTACAGCGTGCCGGCGAACGGCGGTCCGGAGCCACTGAGCGCCTGCCAGTGGGACATGCGTACGATCGGCGCGACCTCGGTCGGCTCCTACGCCGTCAACCGGGGCCAAGGGGTACGGGTCGGCGACATCGACACTGGCATCGACCTGACCAACACCGACATCATGCCGAACGTCGACGTGGCCGCGTCGTGCGTATTCCTGTACAGCGACACGCCGACCGCAGACCCGTCAGAGCAGGTCACGAAAGGCGACTGCTCGAACAAAGCGGCGCTGCAGGACTTGGCTGGGCACGGGACCCACACCGCGGGCACGATCGCAGCTCCGATCAACGGCAGGGGTGTAGCGGGCGTCGCTCCAGAGGCCAAGATCGTCGTGCTCAAGGCCGGTACAGCGGACGGCTATTTCTTCACCCAGTCGGTCGTCGATGCACTGCGCTACGCCGGTGATCAGCACCTCGACGTCGTGAACATGAGCTTCTTCGCCGATCCGTGGTTGTTCAACTGCCGCAACGACAAGGAGCAGAAGGCGATCATCCAGGCGATCTCGGCAGCCGCCCGGTACGCCGAGCAGCAGGGTGTCGTGCTCGTCGCCGCCGCCGGCAACGAGGGTATTGACCTCAACCACCCGATCGTCGATGAGATCAGTCCGGACTATCCGCCCGGGGCAGCGGTGACCCGCCCCGTCAACAACTCGTGCGTGGTGCTTCCCACCGAGATCCCTGGCGTCGTCGTCGTCACGGCGACGGGTGCGCAGAACCTGCTGGCGTGGTATTCGACGTACGGCAATGTCACCGACGTCACCGCGCCAGGCGGTTCGCGGTTCCAGACGCAGACGTTCGATCCCAGCCGGGGACGGGTGCTGTCGACGTACTCCTCGACCGCGAGCGACCTCGGTCTCGAGGCCGAGCTCGGACGGCTGGTGCAGGACGCCAACGGCAACTACTACGCCTGGCTGAACGGGACGTCGATGGCAGCACCCCACGCCGTGGGCGTCGCGGCGCTGATCCGAGCCGCCCATCCCGGCATGCCACCAGGTGCCGTCGTCGCGGCCCTGCGCAACGGCGCGACGCACATGCCCTGTCCCGCTGCACTTGATCCCGGAGTCGAGTTCTTCGACGCCCCCGTGCAGGTCTGCAAGGGTGGGACGGGAGGCAACAACTTCTACGGCGCCGGGCTCGTGAACGCGCTGGCGGCCAGCCGCTGACATCGCTACGCCACGTCGGCAGGTATTGAACATCCCCTAGTCGCGACCGTCCGCGTCGCATGTCACCCCGAACATCGGGGCGACGACACTCGCGATCCGACCGATACCTCGAGGAGAGGCTCCACAGAACACGGAAACATCTCCTGTGGAAACGGATTGCACCTCGTCGGCGAGGCGCGACAAGGTGGCGCGATGGCTGAGCTCATTACACCGCTCCCCGCCGCGAAGGCGTTCGGTGAAGACGAGAGGTCTGTGCTCCTCGGCTACTTGGCCTACCACCGCGCCATCCTGGCGAGGAAGGTGGAGGGCCTCAGCGACGAGCAGGCCCGTCGCGCCGCCTGCGCGCCGAGCCCACTCACGCTGCTTGGCCTCATTCGTCACATGACCGACGTCGAGCGGTGGTGGTTCCGACGCGTCCTGCTCGCCGAGGACGTCCCCGCGCTGTTCGAGGACGAGGAAGAGTGGCGGCTCCCGGCCGACGCCGCCGTCGCCGACGCGTTAGCGGCGTACTGGGACGAGATCACAACGATCGACCGTCACCTCGCCACCGCGAGCATGGACGAACGCAACAGCGGTGAGCCCGACCGTGGCCAACACGCGCTGCGGCGGACAGTCGTGCACATGATCGAGGAGTACGCCCGTCACTGTGGCCACGCCGATCTGCTTCGCGAAGCCATCGACGGGACCACCGGTGACTGACCGACGACGCATGAACGCAACCAGCGGCCATGGTCCGTTGACCAACCCCATCGTCGCCGAGTCAGCCACACAAAGCTCGAGCAACGAGGCAAATCGTCCCAGAGCGCCGCTACTCACCCAGTGTTCGCGGCCGTCTCGGAAGGCCGGCGCCCGGTCCATCAACCGCCGTGCGGCTGCACGCGCTCGGACTCAACGATGCGTTCAGCCGCGAGCGACTACCGCAATTGAGCTTCGGTGAGTGCCCGCACGCTCCACATGCCGTGGCCCCACCGCGGGCGCCCGTCACGTTCTGCCGTGAGGTGGCCTGCGAGCAGCTCGGGCCGAGGCGACCTGGCTGCTTTGGCTCACGAGCGTCGCAGGACGCGTCCCATTAGGCCTAGGACTCAGGGAGGTACCGGTCGCGGAAGGCGGCGACCATAGGCTCCCGAAAGACGCCGGCGCCAAGGAGCTCCTCAACGGTCGTGGAAGCGAACGTCGAATCATCGCCGAGAAGCGCGCGGTAGCTGGCGCATGCACCGGCGAAGTCGGTGTTGCCCGCTGGGTGGACCACGAGGTAACGACCCCACCGCCACCGACCACCCGGGTGCTGCAACATCGAGTGCAGCAGCTGGTGCTCAAGCCACACGTGGACCAGCTCAGTAC
>JBKOXV010000104.1:0-5004 GCA_046725105.1 bacterium
CCCGGGAGGGTTCTTCTTCAACGCCCAGGGAATCGCGCTGCGCCGTGGTTGAGGACGGACGCCGCTTGGCGGAGCTTTTCCAAGTCGTCAAATGATATGTATGATTCGCGGGGCGCAGGTGACCAGGGGGGACGACCGCGATGCCCATGATCTGTGACCGGCTCCGTGTGCTCGAGGTCGGTGCGGGGAGCGTGCCGGCGTCGATGGCCGGGATGGTGCTCGCAGATCACGGCGCCCGGGTGATCAAGGTCGAGCCGCCCGACGGCGACCGCCTGCGACGCACCAACCCGTCCGGGCACCTCGTGTGGAACCGCGGGAAGGAGAGCGTCGTCGCCGACCTCCGCACGCCCGAGGACGCGTCTCGGTACCGGGAGCTGGCAGCGAACGCTGATGTGTGCATCGAGGCGTTCTCACCGGGGGTCGCCGACGGCTGGGGTGTCGGGTGGGAGGCGCTGCGCGCCGAGAACCCTGCGCTCGTGTATTGCGCGATCGCCGGGTTCGGCACTCGCGGCGACTACGCGTCGCTCAAGGGCTACGAGGCCCTCGTGTGTGCGAAAGCCGGCCTGTACGCGCGTGGCGAGTTCGCGCCGCGCCGAGGTCCCACGATGTTCCCGCAGAACTTTGCCGGCTTTGGTTCCGCCATGCTGTCGGTCGGCGGGATCCTGGCCGCGTTGCTCGTCCGGGAGCGTACGGGACGAGGCCAGCGCGTGGACACGTCGATGGTGCAAGGCCTCGATCCCGTCGACTACTTCATGACGATGATCTATCAGATGGGCGTGCGGCGAGGATCGCCGCCGCCGCTCGACGTCAAGGAGACACTGTCGGCGAGCCGGTACAGCGTGCTCGTGTGCACGAAGGACGGCCGGTTCATCCAGACGTCGACTCTGCTGCCGCACCAGGGCATTGCGCTCACGCAGGCTGCGGGTATCGCGCACATCCTCGACGACCCCAAGTTCAAGAACCTGCCGATGTTCGCGACCCCCGAGGACGCTCAGGAATGGGAAGACCTCCTCTGGGAGGCGTTCCGCAAGCGTGATCTGGCTGATTGGCTGCCCGTGCTCGAGGCGTACGAGGACATCGCGTTCGAGGTCGCGCGTACGAGCGAGGAAGGGCTCGACCATCCCCAGGTCGTGCATAACGGTGACGTCATCACCATCGACGATCCACGGCAGGGGCCGATTCGTCAGGTGGCCGCGCTGGGTCACTTCAGCGCCACCCCGGCGGTGCCGAGGACGCCGGCGCCGAATCTGGGCGCCAACCGCGGCCCATTCCCGGCGGGCCGCCCGGAGCCGTCGGGCGATCCCGCGCCGGCCCATCCCCTGGCCGGGGTGACAATTGTCGAGTTCGGCTACTTCTACGCGATGCCCTACGGACCGACGCTGGCAGCGGCGCTCGGGGCTCGGGTCGTCAAGCTTGAGGACGCTACCGGCGACCCGATGCGGCACTCGTTCGGCCCCGAGCTCGGAGCGGTGAAGGTCATGGCCGGCAAGGAGAGCCTGTCGATCGACCTGCGCTCGCCCGAGGGCCGCGAGGCCGTCCACCGGTTGATCGACGGCGCCGACGTGTTCGTCTGCGGGTTCCGCAGCGGCGTGGCCGAGCGCAACGGGCTCGGATACGAAGCGCTGTCAAAGCGGAACCCGTCCCTTCTCTACGTCCACGCCTCCGGCTACGGCTCCGACGGGCCGTACGCGCGCCGCGCGCTGTACGCACAGGCGGCCGAAGCGGTGGCGGGAAGTTTCGGTCGCCAGGTCGGGGCGTGGCTCGTCCCCGAACGCAACCGGGACATGTCGGTGATGGAGCTGCAAGCCGTCGTCGCGCCGCGTTTGTCGCACGTGGTCGATGGCGACTCCAACGCGGCGCTGAATGTGTTCGCGGCGATCATGCTCGGCTTGTATCACCAGCAGCGCACGGGGCAGGGGCAGCTGATGACAACCACCATGATCGCCGGCAACGCGTGGGCGTACTCCGACGACTTCTGCGCCTACGAAGACAAGCCGGCCGTGCCGATCTGTGACGACGAGTACTACGGTCTCCACGCCCTCGAGCGCCTGTACGAGACGGCGTCGGGATGGGTGTGCGTCGTCGCGATCACCGGTGCGGAATGGCGTGCGCTCGCCGGCACGCTTGGCGCCCCGGAACTCGCCGAGGACGCGCGATTCGCTACAGAAGATGCACGGCTGCAACACGACGACGAGCTCGTCGCGGTGCTGGGTGAGCTTTTCGCGACCCGGCCGGCGTCCGAATGGGAGGCGGCGCTCTCGGCCGCCGGGGTCGGTTGCGTCGAAGTGTTCCTCGAAGGACAGCCCGCCTTCACGAGCACAGATCCGGTTTTGCGGGACGCCGATCTCACTGTCGAGGTCGAGCATCCGCTGTTCGGCCGGATCGTCCGGGCCGGGCTCCCGTTGTTCTTCTCGGAGACGCCGGGCCGCATCGTGCCGAGCTGCCTGCGGGGGGAGCACAACCACGTGGTGCTCGGTGACCTCGGCTACGACGACGAGCAGATCCGTGATCTCGAAGCCCGCAGCGTCCTGTTTCCGGCCGATCCCGTACCGGCGGCCTTCGGCGCCACGCAGTAAACCCAGTTCGACTCCGATCACACGAGGAAGGTCGAGATGAGACTCGCCGACAAATCCGTCCTCATCACCGGCGCCGGCGCCGGACTGGGACGGGAGAGCGCGCTGCTGTTCGCGAGCGAGGGGGCAAGGGTCGCGGTCACCGACGTCGACCTCGGCCGAGCGGAAGAGACCGCGAAGCTTGTGGCGGAGCAAGGTGGCACGGCCATTGCGATCAAGGTCGACGTGACCAACGAGAGCGAGGTCCACGACGCCTTCGAGTCCACGGTCGCCGAGTTCGGGAAGCTCGACGTTCTGTACGCCAACGCCGGGATCCCCGTGCCCGGTGGTGGGTTGATCCCGTTCGAGGAGCTGACGGAGTCCGACATGCGGCGCGTCATCGACGTGAACCTGCTCGGCGTGATGTTCTGCGCCAAGCATGCAGTCGCGCCGATGCGCGCCATCGGGGGCGGCTCGATCGTGGTGACATCTTCGGCCGGTGGTCTGGTCGCCTACCCCGGATTCGCCGCGTACGGCGCGTCCAAGGGAGGCGTGAACCAACTGGTCCGCGCGCTCGCGCTGGACCTCGGCGCGCACAACATCCGAGTGAACGCGATTTGCCCCGCGCACGGCATGTCGCCGAACTTCATGCTGCCTGCCGACAGCGAAGTCGTCGGGAAGTCATACGAGGAGCTCGGCGGCTGGGGGCCGACGCTGGAGCAGGTTCCCCTCAAAGCGCCGCGTCCACCGAGCTTGCGCGACAACGCGTACGCCGCGCTGTTCCTCGCATCCGATGAGTCGGCGTACATGTCGGGCGTTGTCATCCCCACGTGCGACGGCGGCACCCTCTCGCGGGTCGCGCTCTTCATCTCGGAGGAGGACCTGGGGATCCGGGCCGACACGTGATTATCGCTGCGGCCGCAGCCCTCGCAGCAGGCACATGAGCCCGTACTCGAAGTGCTCGTCGCGCGGGAGGTGCGCGATCGGAGGTTGCGGCTGGCCCGCGCGCCGCGCCCGCAGCCGCTCGAAGCGAGGCCCGCGCAGACTGGCCTCCACGTAGAGCCGGCCGAGCACGTAGTTGTGCACAGCAGTGAAGGCCAGCGTCGCCTCCCGCTCAGTGAGCCCTTCCTCGACGAGCATGGCGATCGCGGCGGTCACGAGCCGGTCGGCACCCGGTGTGGGAATCTCGCTGCCGAGGAGGTACGGGCCCACACCAGGAAAGGCCGCAAGACGCGTGCGCAGGTCTCGGGCGAGCGCCGCGAGCCGCCGGTCCCACCCCCCGACCTCGGGTGGCGGGATCTCGACCTCCTCGATCACCGCATCCGCCACGAGCTGGAGCAGCGCCGCCTTGTTGGGGACGTGGTGGTACATCGCCATCGGCGTGACACCCAGCTCGGCGGCGAGGGCCCGCATCGTCAGCCCGTCGAGCCCCTCGACCTTCGTCACGCGCATGGCGGCATCGACGATCTCCTGGCGTCCGAGCGGCTCCGCCGCTTCGGCTCGGGTCCCCATGTTCCGTCTGTCCTCTTCTCTTGCGCCGGTCCGCTGCATCCTGACGGACGGCCGATTGCGGCGGGAACTATACTTAGTATAATAACCTTATGACTAAGAAGATTTGGGCCCACTCCGCCGACTCGCACGTCCTGGAGCCCGACGACCTCTGGACGTCGACCTTGCCCGCCGACCTCGCCGATCGGGCACCCAAGGCCGACGTCGACGGCGACCGATTCACCACGATCGTCGACGGCCAGGTCGTGCGGCGCGACCCACTGGCGTTCCAGGAAGCGATGCGACCGCCCGGCGCCAACGACTTTGCGATCCGGCTACGCGACCTGGACGAGCAGGGTGTATGGGCGGAGGTCGCGTTCCCGTCGCAGGGTCTCTGGACGACGATCATGACCGACCCCCGACTCGTGCGTGAATGCGTCGGCGTCTACAACGACTGGTGCCTCCCGGCGATGCGCGCCGTGTCGGAGCGATTTCTCCCCGCGGCCATGGTCTCGATGCTGGACACCGACGACGCCGTGCGCGAGCTCCAGCGGACAGCGGCAATGGGGTACCGCGCGATGTTCCTGGCGACCACGCCGCCCGCCGGGCGTGACTTCAACAACGACACTTGGGAGCCGTTGTGGGCGGCGGCCGAGGAAGCCGGCGTCGTGCTCTGTTTTCACGTCGGGACGGGCTCGGAGCAGAAGCTCGCACGCGGCGCGGGCGGCGCCGTCATCAACTACGTCGAGACGTTCTTCCCCGCGCAACGCACCGTGGCGCACCTCGTCGCCTCCGGCGCGCTCGACCGGCATCCGACCCTCAGGGTCTTCATTGCCGAGGCCGGCGCGTCATGGGTGCCCGCGCTGGGCGACCGAATGGACGAGGGGTACCGCCAGCACGGGATGTTCGTACGACCCCAGCTGTCGATGCTGCCGAGCGAGCTCATCTACCGGCAGGTCTACAC
>JBKOXV010000276.1:0-4857 GCA_046725105.1 bacterium
GGCCGGGTTGGGGATCGCCCCCTGGATTGTTACTATGGGCGTAGTGGAAATCCCCGCGAACCCTTGTGGGGAGCCCCAGTAGGGAGTCGCCACGTGGCCGTTTCCGGGATCGATCTCGGCAAGTACAAGCTCGGCTGGTCCGACAGCACCGAGGACTACGTCTACGCGCCCAAGAAGGGCCTCAACGAGGATGTCGTCCGCGACATCTCCGGCCAGAAGGAAGAGCCGGCGTGGATGACCAAGTTCCGGCTCAACGCGCTGAAGCGCTTCGAGCGCAAGCCGATGCTCGAGTGGTTCGCCAAGAACATGCCCGACATCGACTTCGACGACATCTACTACTACCTCAAGCCCACCGAGGGGCAGGTCTCCGAGTGGGACATGCTCCCGGAGAGCATGCAGAAGACCTACGAGAAGCTGGGCATCCCGGAGGCCGAGCGCAAGTACCTCGCCGGCGTCACCGCGCAGTTCGAGTCGGAGGTCGTGTACCACAAGAACCGGGAGGACCTCGAGAAGCGGGGGATCCTGTTCACGTCCATGGACGTCGCCGTGCGCGAGTACCCGGAGATCGTGCGCGAGCACTTCGGCACGGTGATCCCGCCCGGTGACAACAAGTTCGCCGCGCTCAACTCCGCGGTCTGGAGCGGCGGCAGCTTCATCTACGTGCCGCCCGGGGTGCATGTCGAGATGCCGCTGCAGGCCTACTTCCGCATCAACGCGGAGAACGCCGGCCAGTTCGAGCGCACGCTGATCATCGCCGACGAGGGGGCATCGGTGCACTACGTCGAAGGCTGCTCGGCGCCGGTGTACTCCAGCGACTCGCTGCACTCGGCAGTGGTCGAGCTGATCGCCAAGCCGGGTGCCCGCATCCGCTACACGACCATCCAGAACTGGTCGCCCAACGTGTACAACCTCGTCACCAAGCGGGCGCGGGCCGAGACGGAGGCGACCGTCGAGTGGATCGACGGCAACCTCGGTTCCAAGCTCACCATGAAGTACCCCGCCGTGGTGATGGTGGGCCCGAAGGCGCACGGCGAGGTGCTGTCGGTGGCGTACGCCGGCCCGGGTCAGCACCAGGACGCAGGGGCCAAGATGACCCACGCCGCGCCGGAGACCACCTCGATCATCGACTCGAAGTCGATCTCCAAGGACGGCGGCCGCACCACCTACCGCGGTCTCGTGCGGGTCGAGGAGGGCGCGCACAACGTGAAGGCCCACGTGCGGTGCGACGCGCTGATCCTCGATCACGAAAGCCGCTCCGACACCTACCCCTACATGGACATCGAGGAGAAGGACGCCCGCATCGGGCACGAGGCGACGGTCTCGAAGGTGGGCGACGACCAGCTCTTCTACCTGATGAGCCGGGGGCTCACCGAGCAACAGGCGACCGCGATGATCGTCAACGGCTTCATCGAGCCGATCACCAAGACGCTGCCCATGGAGTACGCGGTCGAGCTGTCGCGGCTGATCGAGCTCAACATGGAAGGCAGCGTCGGGTAACACCGCGTGTGTCCATGACGATGCTCGAGCACTTCACGCCCGGCGCGGCGCGCGGCCTGCCCGGCCCCGACTGGATGACCGAGCGGCGCGCCGCCGCGCTCGAACGGCTCGGTGCCGTCACCTGGCCCACCGCGGCGGAGGAGATCTGGCGCTACAGCCGCATCGGCGAGCTCGACCTCGACCGGTTCCGGCCCGTACCCGCCGAGCAGATGGGCCAGCCCGGCGACGAGCCCGCTCCCGGCGGCGGGCCGGTCGCCGCCGAGGCCGGTGAGCGGTCGGGCCTCGTCGTCGTCCGCAACGGACGAGTGGTGCACCACGCGCTCGACCCCGAGCTCGAGGCGCGGGGCGTGCGGGTGTGCGGCATCGCCACGTGCGACGCCGACGAGATCGCCTCGACCCTCGGCGTCTGCTCCGACGCGTCGCCCGACGCGTTCACCACCCTGCACGACGCGTTCCTCGCCGGCGGCGCGTTCGTCAAGGTGCCCCGCGGCGTCGCGGTCGAGCGGCCGATCGTCGTGCTCCACTGGTCGGAGGGCGACGGGCTGGCCAGCTTCCCGCACACGCTCGTCGTGGCCGAGGACGGCGCCGAGGTGACGGTGTTCGACCGCTACGGATCCACCGACACCGGCGCCGGCAGCACGGGGCACCTCGTGGATGCGGTGGTCGAGCTCGTCGTCGGCGACAACGCGCACGTCCGTTACCTGGCGGTGCAGGAGCACGGTCCGCGCACCTGGCAGATCGCGCTCCAGCGCGCGCACCTCGGTCGCGACGCGTCGCTGAAGTCGTCGGTCGTCGCGCTGGGCGGTGTGTACGCGCGCCTGCGCAGCGAGTCGCTGCTCGCGGGCTCGGGCGCCGAGTCCGACCTCACCGCGGTCTACTTCGGCGACGGCGACCAGATGCTCGACTTCCGCACCCTGCAGGACCACGACGCGCCCAACACCCGCAGCGACCTCCTGTTCAAGGGCGCGGTGGTGGACACCGCGCAGTCCGTGTACTCCGGGCTCATCCGCATCCGGCGCGACGCCCAGAAGTCGGTCGCGTTCCAGACCAACCGCAACCTGGTGCTCACCGAGGGTGCCGAGGCGAAGTCGGTGCCGAACCTCGAGATCGAGGCCGACGACGTGAAGTGCTCGCACGCCAGCACCGTCGGCCCGGTCGACGACGACCAGCTGTACTACCTCGCCACGCGCGGAGTGCCGCCGGCGGAAGCGGAGCGACTCGTGGTGTTGGGCTTCTTCGACGACGTCTTCGACCGGCTTCCGGTCCCGTCGTTGGTCACCCCGTTGCGCCGGAGCGTCGTCGAGAAGATCGAGCACCGTGACCCGATCGCGCGGGCCCGTGTCTGATTTTCGGGTGTGCGCCGTCGAAGACGTGAAGCCGGGCAGCGCGGCGCGTTACGACGTCGACGGCCACCGCCTGTGCGTCGTCAACATCGAGGGCACGTTCTACGTGATCGGCGACGAGTGCTCGCACGAGGACTACTCGCTCGCGGAGGGCGACGTGTGGGAGGAGGAGCGCGAGATCGAGTGCCCCGCGCACGGCTCCATGTTCTCGCTCGTCACCGGCGAGCCCCAGAGCCTGCCCGCGACCCGCCCGGTGCCCGTCTACGACGTCCGGGTCGAGGGCGACGACGTGATCGTGACCGTCCAATGACCCCGATGCTCCGAACCGGCGTCATCTGTGGTCCCTATTCCGCCACGTACGACGCAAGTTCGGTGGTGCCGGCATGAGCGTCCTCAAGATCTCGGACCTGCACGCCACGGTCGCGGGGCAGGAGATCCTGCGCGGGGTGGACCTCGAGGTGCGCTCGGGCGAGGTCCACGCACTCATGGGGCCGAACGGCTCCGGGAAGTCGACGCTGTCCCACGTGCTGATGGGCCGCGGCGACTACGCGGTCACCGGCGGGTCGGTCACCATCGATGGTGAGGAGTTGCTCGGGCTCCCGACGCACGAACGCGCGGCGCGCGGTCTGTTCCTCGCGCTCCAGTACCCCGTCGAGCTGCCGGGCGTTCGTCTCGACGACTTCCTCGACGCCGCGCTGCGCGGCCAGGGCCGCCCGTCGGACGGCCTGCGGGAGCGCGTGGGCGCCGAGGCCGTCCGCCTCGGCGTCGCGCGGCAGTTCCTCGAGCGCGGGCTCAACGTCGAGTTCTCCGGGGGCGAGCAGAAGCGGGCCGAGACCTTGCAGCTGGCGGTGCTCCGGCCCTGGTTCGCGGTGCTCGACGAGATCGACAGCGGCCTCGACGTCGACGCGCTGCGCGACGTCGCCCGACGGGTCGAGGCGATGACGAACGAGGACGACCTCGGCGTCCTCGCGATCACGCACTACGCCCGGCTGCTCGACGAGCTTCGCCCCGACGTCGTGCACGTGCTGATGGGCGGCCGCGTGGTGAAGACCGGTGGCCCGGAGCTCGCGCAGCAGCTCGAGGAGACCGGGTACGAGGGGTTGGCCGCCGAGCTCGGTGTCGACGTCGCGGTGGAGATCGACACCGAGCCCGAGGATCCCTTCGCCGACCCGGTCGGCTTCTGAGTCGGCCCGACCTAGCTGATGACGACCGGCGTGCCGAGCGGCAGCGCGGCCAGCTTGAGGATCACGTCGTTGTTGACCCGCACGCAACCGTGCGAGACGTCCTGCCCGATCGTGCTCGGGTCGTTGGTGCCGTGGATGGCGATCTGACCGTCACCGCCCGCGAACTCGCTGAGCGTGTTGCTGTGACCAGAGAGCCCGATGGCGAACACGCCGTACGCGGTGTCGGGCTGGGTCGCGAGATCGAGTGGGTCGGTGTAGTAGAAGGTCCCGGTCGGGGTGGGGTTCTCGGCGGTGCCGATGGCGGCCGGTGCTTCCAGCTCCACGGCGCCGTTGTGCAGCAGGGTGACCTTGTGCTCGGCCAGCGAGACCTTGATCTGGTACTCGAGCGGCTGTGAGACGGTGACGTCGGACTCCTTGATCCAGCCGGTCGAGCTGTTGGGCCGCGTCGGCAGGTAGACGTGGAGCCAGTCCTGGTACTGGTCGAAGGCGAGGAAGCTCCGCGGCAGCGTGTACTCGGTCTGGGCGCTGAGGCTCGACGTCGGCGCCGCGTTGGCGTCGGGGGCGGCGTACACGGGGACGTCGCCTCCCTTCGTGGTGGCGCTGCGCAGCGGCGCCGCGGTGTACGACGCCGAGAGGCCGCTCGCGACCTTCGGCAGCGTGGTGGTGGTGCTCGGCGCCGCCTTCTCGGAATCACTGTCGCGGGTGACGAGGAAGACGCCGGCGGCGGCGACGATCAGCAGGATGACGACGACGCTGATCGCGAAGAAGCGCCGCCGTTGGCGACGCTTCCGCTGCTCGATACGGAGGGAGGGATCCGCCATGAAGCGCAGAGC
>JBKOXV010000236.1:0-7422 GCA_046725105.1 bacterium
GCTGTAGCCACCCGGATCGTAGACCCGATCGGCGTCGGAGCGCGACCGCGACCACGACGAACCCGTCCAGTACTCGTACGGACCGGATGCCACCCGCCCCCGCGGCACCCGCGCCACTGACGTGGCCGTGTCGTCGCCGTAGACGAGGTCGTTGCCGAACCGGTAGGTGTGCGAGCCGTCGTCGACCACCGAGTAGCCGTAGAAGGGCGCCACGCCCGGGTCGGGGGCCGGCCGGCTGTCGTCGACCGTGAGCGAGCGCCAATCGACGGTTGCGATCATGGTGCGGCGAGGCGTGAGCCGTAGGGCCCAACTCAACGGCAGCGGCGCCGAGAGCTCGGCCAGGAACACGAGCAGCTTGCCCCCCTCAACGACCCCGCCGAGGGGCCAGTACCAGCGACCCGGCGAGGGATCGGCGAAGAACGGTTGCAGATGGTGGTCGGCGTCGAGCCTCGCCAGTGCCGTCATACGTCCGCCGGATTGTTCGAAGGCCACGTTGTGGACGAACCCCGAGTCGACGGTGAGCGGCCCGGTGGGATCGATCGGCGACAGGAACGAATCGTTCAGCAGCCACAGCACGCCCCCGTCGGGAAGCGGATAGCGATGGGGAACGCCGCCCGCCTGCCACACGCCCACCGTCCCGGCGAAGAAGGCGTTGTAGCCGGCGGCGGTCTCCGGCGCGTGGTCGAGGCACACCGTCGGCGAGATGACCGGCAGTGGCGGCGCCGGCGGTTCCTCGGCGGCGGCGGTCGGCGCCAGCATGGCCAGGGCCGACAACGCGACCAACCGGACGGCCGGCCCGCGGCGGCGCCGCATGCGGTCAGTGGATGTCGACGCCGCCGAGGGCCGACTGCAGGTGGGCCAGCGCTGGATTGTCGTGCCCGACTGGCCATACGACGGCGTTGGTGAGCTCCACCGCCACCGGCACGACGGGCCGGAACACCACCCCGTCCCGGTGCATGCCGACCGCCACCGAACGCACCGAGAATCCGACGCCGAGACCGGCGGCTACCAGGCTGATCAGGCCCTGCAGATTGGCCGCCTCCTGCGCTACCCGGGGCTCGAAGCCTTCAGCCCGGCAGGCGGCCACGATGCAGTCGTAGGTGTCGGGCTCCAGCGATCGGGCGAACAGCACGAACCGATCGCCGGAGAGATCGCCGAGCCGTACGCCCTCGGCTCCGGCCAACGCGTGGTCGGCCGGCAGGCAGATGTCGAGCGGCTCCCGGCCGAGCACGCAGACGTGAAACCCGTCGAGCGGTTCTGCCGGCACGTGGATGAACCCGGCGTCGAGCCGGCCGTCTCGCAGCAACTCGAGCTGGCGCGCCGTCTTGTGCTCCTCCAGGGCCACGTCGATCGCGGGCGCCAGCTCGTGCAGGCGCCGTACGACCGGAGGTACGGCTCCATACAGCGCGCCGCCGACGTGACCGATGCGAAGGGCGCCGTCGTGACCGGCCGCGACCCGCCCGGCCACGGCCACCATGTCGTCGGCGTCGTCGAGCAGCCGGCGCACCCGAGCCAGCAGCACCGTGCCGGCGGCGGTGAGCTCCACGTGGCGCCGATCGCGCGTGAACACAGCGAAGCCGAGCTCGCGCTCCAGTCGCTGGATCTGCTGGCTCAACGCCGGCTGGCTGATGTGGGCCCGACGCGCCGCCCGGCCGAAGTGCAACTCTTCGGCAACGGCGACGAAGGACTCGAGCTCGCGCAGGTCCACCGCCCGGGAGCGTACCCAGTCGATCGAATTCGCCAATCACAGAAAGCTGAAGTTTCATTGGATACAGCGGCGGAGCTTGGGCAGAGTGAGTCGACGTGACGCCGAGCGACCAGACCAGCAGTCGGATCACCCTCCGCGTGAACGGGGACGTCCACGATCTCCATGTCGACAACCGCACGACGCTGCTCGATGCCCTGCGCGAGCACCTCGATCTCACCGGCTCGAAGAAGGGCTGCGACCACGGGCAGTGCGGCGCCTGCACCGTGCTCGTCGACGGCCGGCGCGCCAACAGCTGCCTGCTGCTGGCCGTTGCCGTCCGCGGTGAGGTCACGACCATCGAGGGCCTCGCATCCGCCGACGGGTTGCACCCGTTGCAGCAGGCGTTCATCGACCACGATGCGCTGCAGTGCGGGTACTGCACGCCGGGCCAGATCTGCTCGGCGGCCGGTCTGCTCGCCGAGGCGGCGGCCGGCTGGCCCAGCGCCGTCACCGCCGATCTCAGCCGCATGGCGATCGAGCTCGACGCCGACGAGATCCGCGAGCGCATGAGCGGCAACCTCTGCCGGTGCGGGGCCTACGTCAACATCGTGCCGGCCGTCCTGGACGCGACACAGTGAAGCCGTTCCGCTACGAGGTCGCCGCCGACGCCGCGGCCGCCGTCGGGGCCGTTACTCGGTCGCCCGGCGCCATGTACATCGCCGGCGGCACCAACCTCGTCGACCTGATGAAGCTCGGCGTGGCCGGCCCCGATGTCCTCGTCGACGTCAGCCGATTGCCCCTCGATGCCATCGAGGTCACCGCCGGCGGCGGCGTACGCATCGGCGCCGGCGTGCGCAACAGCGACCTGGCCGCCGACCTCACCGTTCGTCGCTCCTTTCCGGTGCTGGCCCAGGCCCTGCTCGACGGGGCGTCCGGCCAGCTCCGCAACATGGCGACCGTCGGCGGCAACCTGCTGCAGCGGACCCGGTGCCTGTACTTCCAGGACGTCACCAAGCCGTGCAACAAGCGCGTACCCGGCTCAGGGTGCCCGGCCCGCACCGGCGAGCATCGCAATCTCGCCATCCTGGGCGCGTCCGAACACTGCATCGCCACCCACCCGTCGGACATGGCGGTGGCGCTGGCCGCGCTCGACGCCGTCGTCCATGTCGAGGAGCCGACCGGCCCGCGCGCCGTCCCGATCACCGAGCTCTACCGTGGGCCCGGCGACACGCCCGACCGGGAGACCACGATCGTGCCCGGCGCGCTGATAACCGCCGTCGAGGTGAAGCCCCTGGCCTTCGCCCACCGGTCGGTGTACCGCAAGGTGCGCGATCGAGCCTCCTATGCCTTTGCAGTCGCCTCGGTGGCGGCCGCGCTCGATGTGGCCGACGGCGTCGTGAGCGACGTCCGCCTGGCGCTCGGGGCAGTGGCGCCGATGCCGTGGCGGGCGACGCGTGCCGAGGCGGCGTTGCGCGGCCAGCCCGCCTCCGCCGACGCCTTCCGGCAGGCGATCGACGCCGAGCTCGCCGCCGCCCGGCCCCTCACCGACAACGCCTTCAAGGTTCCGCTCGTGCGCCGGCTCGTCGTGCGGGTGCTGAGCGACCTGGCCGAGGTGAACCGATGACAGCCGTGAGCTCGACCCGCACGGCGGCAACGCGGCGGGAGGCGCCGGCCAAGGTGACCGGCCAGGCCCGCTACTCGGCCGAGCACCCGCTCGACGACCTCGCCTACGCCTGGCCCGTCGCCGCCACGATCGCGAAGGGATCGCTCCGTGCCGTCGACGCCGCCGACGCCCTCGCCCTCCCGGGTGTCCTGGCCGTGCTATCGGCCGACACCGCCCCTCGCCTCAACACCATCGGCGACCCCGAGCTGGAGCTGTTCCAGTCACGCGACGTCGCCTACCGCGGCCAGTTCGTGGCCGGCGTCGTCGCCACGACGCTCGAAGTGGCGCGTCATGCCGCCGAGCTCGTCCGGTGCGACTACACCGTGGCCCCGCACGACGTCACGCTGCGCCTCGATCATCCCGGCTTCTATGCGCCTGATCACGTCAACCCGGCGTACGCCACCGACAGCACGCTCGGCGACTTCGACGCCGCCTTCGCCGCGACCGCCGTCCGCGTCGACGCCACGTACACGACACCGGGCGAGCACAACAACCCGATGGAGCCGCACGCCACGGTGGCGGCGTGGACCGGTGACCACCTCACCGTCATCGACTCCAACCAGTCGCCGTCACGAGTCCGTGCCGCGCTGGCCGGACTGTTCGGGATCGACGTGGCGGCGGTGCGAGTCGTAACCGAACACGTCGGCGGCGGTTTCGGCAGCAAGGGCTTCCCACGCGCCAACGCCGTTCTCGCCGCGTTGGCGGCACGCGTCGTCGGGCGCCCGGTGAAGTGCGTGCTCGCCCGCCAGCACACGTTCGCCGTCGTCGGTCACCGCACTCCGTCGATCCAGCGCGTCCGCCTCGGCGCCGATGCGGACGGCCGTCTCGCTGCCATCGCCCACGAGGTGTTCGAGCAGAGCTCCACGCTCAAGGAGTTCGCCGAGCAGACCGCCGTCGCCACGCGCCACATGTACGCCGCTCCCAACCGGCGCACGACGCATCGCCTCGTGCGTCTCGACGTGCCGACCCCGTCGTGGGTGCGGGCCCCGGGGGAGTGCCCCGGGATGTTCGCGCTCGAGTCGGCGCTCGACGAGCTGGCCGTCGAATGCGGCGTCGATCCGGTCGAGCTGCGGATCCGCAACGAGCCGGCCGTCGATCCCGAGACGGGCCGTGCCTTCTCCAGCCGGAACCTGGTGGCGTGTCTGCGGGAAGGAGCGAGCCGCTTCGGCTGGACCGGGCGCGACCCCGCGCCGACGCGCCGTCGCCAGGGTCGATGGCTGGTCGGCACCGGCGTGGCGGCGTCGACCTACCCGGCTCGCGTCATGCCGTCGAAGGCCACGGTGTCCGTGGGCGACGACGGCCGGTACCGCGTCGACATCGCCGCCGTCGACATCGGTACCGGCGCCCGCACGGCGTTGGCGTTGGTGGCCGCCGAATCGCTCGGGGTGCCCGACGACATCGTCGAGGTGCGCATCGGCGACACCGACTTCCCGGAGGCGATGAGCGCCGGCGGGTCCATGGGCACGTCGTCGTGGAGCTGGGCCGTGGCGATGGCATGCGAGAACCTCCGGTCGACGCTCGACCGTGAGCACAGCGGCGTCGTGCCGACCGGTGGGCTGTCCGCGTCCGCCGACAGCCAGTCCGGCGTCGCCGCGCTGCCCGACCTGGCGCGCTACTCGTTCGGCGCCCAATTCGCCGAGGCGTGGGTCGACGCCGATACCGGCGAGGTTCGAGTCCCCCGGATGGTCGGCGTCTTCGCCGCCGGCCGCATCGTCAACGCCGTCACCGCCCGATCGCAGTTCATCGGCGCCATGACCATGGGCCTGTCCATGGCCCTGTTCGAGGAGAGCACGCTCGATCCCGCCTTCGGCGACTACCCGAACCACGATTTGGCGAGCTACCACATCGCCACGTGCGCCGACGTGGGGGACATCGAGGTCCGGTGGCTCGAGGAGGACGAGCCCGCCCTGGGACCACTCGGCATCAAGGGCATCGGCGAGATCGGCATCGTGGGCACGGCCGCCGCCATTGCCAATGCCGTGTACGACGCTACGGGGGTGCGGGTGCGCGACCTCCCGATCCGTTTGGATCGGCTGCTCGGCGGTAAAGGTTGCGCGGATTGACCTGGCCGCCGTGCTGCGGCACGGTCTCGTCTCGGCCGCCGAGCGGCCGAGACCCGAGCCGCCGTATCTCTGCGGCCTCGCCTAGCGGCGACGCCTCTTAGACACCGTAGGTGCGCTCCGGCGTGACGAGCACGACGACGCGGCGTTCGGCCGCCATCACCGCGTCGTAAGTCGGCCAGTCGTCGTGCGTTCCGCCGGCGGCCGTGAAGACCTCGCGCAGCAGCCGCCGCAGGCGCTCGGCGTCGACGCCGTCGACCGGGTCGTCGGGCCCGATGAGCTCAGCGGCACCCTCCACGCCGGCCCACTGCCAACCGGCCCGGATCACGACGGTGGCGCGGGGCTGTTGGCGTAGGTAGTCGAGCTTTCGCGTTCGGCCGGCGGCCACGAGGCCGACCACCTCCGCGCCGGTCAACGGATGGGCGAGCACGCCGGCGTTCACCACGGACGAGTGCACCGTGCCGTCGGGTCGTGCCGCCGAGACGACGACCAGACCGTGATCCATCGGGACGAGACGAGCAAAGCTGCTGAGGTCGGCCACGCCTGGTCCAACGCGCTGGAGCGATCATCTGTTCCGGTGAGCGCCGAAGGGAGCCAAGAGGGGGAGATACGGCTTGCAAGTCGAACGGGGCCCGAACCCGTTGGGCGACGCTTCGAACGAAAAAGACTCATCCGTCGATCCGTGGGTTTCGTAGATCGACGGGTCCGCTCCCCACGCCGAGCGTACGAATACCGGAGGCTCCCTTATGGCCGATCTGTCGCGTCGCACCTTCCTGGGCGCATCCGCCGCCGCCGCCGGCGCCGCGGTGATCGGGGTTCCGATCGCCACCGCCGCCGCCGGCTCGGGTACCGCCGTGGCCGCCCCCACCCTGGCCGGCGGCACCGCCGCCTTCGGCGCCAAGGCCTCCGGCCCGCTGGTGGTGTACGTGCCCGACGCCGCCGCCGGCGACGTCTCGATCATGGTCGGCACGCAGGAAGTGACGTACCACGACCCCGAACTTGTAGCCCGCCTGGCGCGTGCCGCCGGCGGCAACGGATGAGGAGACGACGATGTCATCACACCGTGAAGCACCCGAGATTTCGAAGGACCCCGTCGCCGACAGCACGGATGTGTACGCCTTCGTGAGCCCCGACAAGCCCGACACCGTCACCCTCATCGCCAACTACATCCCTCTCGAGGATCCCGCCGGCGGGCCGAACTTCTTCGAATTCGGCAACGACGTTCGCTATCGCATCCACGTCGACAACGACGGCGACGGCCTGTCGAACGTGATCTACGAGTTCCTGTTCACCACCGAGGTGTCGAACCCGAACACGTTCCTCTACAACACCGGTCCGATCGACTCGCTCACGAGCACCAACTGGAACCGGAAGCAGTTCTACTCGGTGACGAAGATCGTGCGGAACCGGCAGAAGGAGCTGAGCCGCACCACTCTGGGCAAGCACCTGCCGTGCCCGCCGTGCAACATCGGCGTCCGTTCCACGCCGAACTACGCCGATCTCGCCAACGCCGCCATCAACACGCTGTCCAAGGGCACGACGAAGGTGTTCGCCGGCCAGCGCCTCGACGCCTTCTACGTCGACCTCGGCTCGATCTTCGACCTCGGGGCGCTGCGGCCGTTCCAGAACCTGCACCTGATCCCCCTGCCGGCGGCGGCCGGCGTGAACGCGTTGAACAAGTTCAACGTGCACACGATCGCACTGCAGGTGCCGATCAAGGACGTGACGCGCAACGGCAAGGCGCCGTCCGATCCGATGGCGTCGGAAGCGGTGATCGGCGTCTGGACCTCAGCGGCCCGCCAGAAGGCCGCCGTTCGCAACGACGACGGCGACCACCAGTCGGGCCCCTATGTGCAGGTCTCGAGGCTGGGCAACCCGCTGTTCAACGAAGTCATCGTGCCGATGGCGAAGAAGGACCGCTGGAACCGTTTGCTGCCGAGCTCGGACTCGCAGTTCGCCAAATACGTGGCCCAGCCCGAGCTGGCCAAGCTGCTGCCGATTCTCTACCCGGG
>JBKOXV010000212.1:0-12063 GCA_046725105.1 bacterium
GCATGCGGGTGAGCCGCGCCAGGTCCTTCAGGCCGATCGGACCGTCCCGCACGATGCGGCCCAGCACGCCGACGGCGGCGGCCCGCAGCGGCACCCGACTCCGCGCTGCCAACAGCAGATCGAGCCGCCGACTACCCGCGAACCGGTTGATGGCAACGACAGCGTCGGAAAGACGCCGCCGTTGCGACGGACCCCCCACGCCACCGGACCGTACATTGCTTCACCCCGTGAAACAAGTACTTGACAAAACGCGAACTTGGATGTCTGAGTGCCCTTTGGGGCGCCCACGGCTCCAACTTCTGGGAGGCGCTCGCTGTCGTCGCGTACCTATAGTCCCGGTCATGCCGCTGTCCGACGCCAAGATCCTGGTCACCGGCCCTGCCGGTCAGATCGCCTTCCCGCTGGTCGAATCGCTCGTAGCCGACAACGAGGTCTGGGGAATCGCCCGGTTCGGCGACGAAGCGAGCCGGCAGAAAGTTGACGCTCTCGGTGTCACGACACGCAGCATCGACATCGGCAGCGGCGAGTTCGGCGACCTCCCCACCGACTTCACCCACGTGCTGCACCTGGCCGCCTTCCAGGCGCCGGGGCTCGACTACGACCACGCCCTGCGCGTCAACGCCGAGGGCACGGGACTGCTGCTGCAGCACTGCCGGCGGGCGAAGGCCGCCCTGGTGATGTCGACGCACTCGGTGTACAAGCCTCAGGACGATCCGTGGCACGTGTTCGTCGAGACCGATCCCGTGGGCGACTGCAACGCCCTCCACTCGGCCACCTACTCGGTGTCGAAGCTGGGCGAGGAAGCCGTCGCCCGCTACTGCGCCCGAGCCTTCGATCTTCCCGTCGTCATCGCCCGCATGAACGCCGCCTACGGCCCCAACGGCGGCCTGCCCACCTACCACCTCGACGCCGTGGCCACCGGCCGGGCCGTCACGACGCGCTGGGATCCGTGCCTCTACAGCCCGATCTTCCAGGACGACATCAACGACCAGACCGAGCCCCTCCTCGCCGCCGCCAGCGTGCCTGCCACCATCGTGAACTGGGCCGGTGACGAGCCCGTGAGCGTGCAGGAGTGGGCCGCCTACGCCGCCGAGCTCGCCGGCACGACGGCGGAGGTGGTCGTCACCGAGATCCCCGGCACGCTGCGGGGCTCGGTGGCCGACAACACCAGGCGGGCCTCGTTCACGGGCCCGTGCGCGGTCGGGTGGAAGGAAGGGTTCCGCCGCACGTTCGCCGCTCGCCACGGTCAGGAGGTACCAGCATGACACTGTCCATTCAGGAGATCTCCGACCGTCTCGAGATCCAGGACCTCCTCGTCGCCTACAGCCACGCCATCGACCACCACGACTGGGACGCCCTCGACGACGTCTTCACAGCGGACGCCGTCATCGACTACACGGAGATGGGGGCGCCCCGCGGCAACCTCGCCGAGACGAAAGCGTTCCTGGCGTCCGTGCTGCCGAACTTCCCGAGCTACCAGCACATGGTGGCCACCACGAAGCTCACCTTCGACGGCGACGTCGCCTACGGCCGCACCATCTGCCACAACCCGATGATGGTCACCGACGGTGACGGCAACCCGCACATGATGTTCTGCGGCCTCTGGTACCGCGACACCTTCGTCCGCACGCCCGACGGCTGGCGGATCAAGGACCGCTACGAGGAACGCAGCTACCTGCGCGACTTCCCCGGCTAGGCCGAGGTCGCGGCGTACAGCAGATCGTCGTACCTGTCGTGGGCTGCGGCTCGCAGCCGGGGTGGATGGTCGGGAAAAGGTCGTCGGTGGCCCGTCAGCCGGGCGTCGGGCGCGTCGATCCATGTCGCCCGCCGCGGCCCGTCGTACACGAGTTGCCGCATCGGGTCACCTCCCCCGCACCGATGGACGCAGCCGGGTCAGGCCGTGCGGGCCCGCTCGGCGGGACGGCGCCGTGAGTCGGCCGCCACCCGCTCCAGCAGGCCGGCCAGCAGGCGCAGGTCGGCGGCGCTCCACCGGGAGAACGCCTCGGCCACGATCTCGTCGGTGGCCGCCCGGTAGGCCTCGATGGTGCGCCGCCCCTTCGCGGTGAGCTCGACGATGCCGGCCCGGCCGTCGGTGGGGTCGGCCGAGCGGCGCACGTAGCCACCGGTGGCCAGGTCGCGCGCCTCGCGGCTGATGAGGGGGGCCTCGAGGTCGGTGCGCCGGGCCAGCGTCGACAGCCGCACCGGCCCCGTGGCGTGCAAGGACGACAGGATGGCGATGGCCGGCCGTGAGAGATGCACGCCCGACCGCTCGGCCCGGATGCGGGCCGCCTCCCGGCCGTAGCCGACCCGAGTAATGCGCACGATGGCCTGTTCGATGCGCCGGAGATCGTCGGTGCGGGCCATCAGGCGGGCCGCAGGGTGTTGAGCTCGGAGACGTTGTCGAGCAGGATCCGGCGCCGAGTGGCGGCGTCGAACGGCTTCAGCTCCACCAGATAGTCGAGCGGGTGTGGGAGCGCCTCGATGTGGGGCCAGTCGGAGCCGAACACGACCCGGTCGGCGCCCATGTGCTCGACCACCTCCACCACGTCGTCCTCCCAGAAGGGGTTGATCCAGATGTGGCGCCGGAAGGTGTCGACGGGGTCCTCCTTGAAGAAGCCGGGCAGCTTGCGGGCCGTCGATCGGAGCTTGCGGAACAGGTCCCCGAGGAACTCGGCGCCGTTCTCCACCGAGGCGATGCGCACGTTGGGGAAGCGCATGAACAGCTCGTCGAACACGAGTGAGACCAGGAAGTCGTGGATGGCCCGCTCGATGTTGAACGACTTGATGCTGGGGCGGTAGCCGCCGGAGAACGTGGCGGCGAACCCGTCGACGGCGTAGCCGTTTGACGACAGCCCCGAGTCCCCGGCATGGACGACGACCGTGATGCCGGCCTCGTTCACCCGGGCCCAGAACGGGTCGAACATGGGATGGGCGGGCGGCCGAGGTCCGAGAACCGTCGTGGCCGCGGCGGCCCGCATGCAGACCATCCGGGCTCCGTGCTCGAGGGCGAACTCCAGCTCGGCGACGGCGGCATCGACGTCGGCCAGCGTGATGTACGGCGCCGCGAAGATGCGGTCCTGGTAGGCGAAGCCCCAATCCTCCTCCAGCCACCGGTTGAAGGCGCGGAACAGGAGGGCGACGGCTTCGGGATCGTGCTTGAGGGGCTCCTCGTAGATCATCCCCAGCGTGGGGAACAGCCAGATGCGCTCGAGGCCTTGCTCGGCCATGGCGCGGAGACGGGCGTCTCGGTCGCGATACTCGGCCCGGATCGGCTCGGGCCGGCCCAACAGCTCCTTGGCGCTCTTACCGGTGGCGTTGCCCCGGAAGTACTCGGACAGAGCGCCGGCCGGGGCCACTGGGTCGAACGTGGGATTGGTGACGGCGTGGTTCACCCGCCCGCCGATCACGTGGTACTGCCGGCCGTTGATCTCGCACCACTGGATCACTCGCGGCCCGAGGCGAGGGTCGAGATGCCGGTTAAAGGCGTCGAGCGCTTCGTAGTAGTGGTTGTCGCCGTCGAACACAAGATGGTTGAGCCCGTTCACCAATGCCATGCTACGCACGTGCACTTCAACCTCGGCGATCTCTTCGAGCAGGCCGCCGACGCCTGGCCCGATCGTGAGTACCTCGTCGCCAACGGGAAGCGGCGCACCTACGCCGAGATGGAGGCGAGAGCCAACCGGTTGGCCCACCACCTGGCGGACCACGGAGTGGGGCCGGGCGACCACGTCGGCATCTACGGGCTGAACTCGGTCGAGTGGGTGGAGACGCTGTGGGCCGTGTTCAAGCTGCGAGCCACGTGGGTCAACATCAACTACCGGTACGTCGAGGACGAGCTCGCCTACCTGTTCCACAACGCCGACCTCGTCGCCCTCGTGTACGAGGAAGTGTTCGCGCCTCGCGTGCTCGGCGTTCGGGCGCGGCTCCCGCTCCTCCGCCACTCCGTGGTGATCGGCGACGGCTCGTCGGCCGAGGCGGTCACCTTGGGGTCGGTGCCGTACGAGCACGCGCTGGCAGGCGCCTCACCGGACCGCGACTTCCCCGCCCGCTCGCCCGACGATCGCTACATCCTCTTCACCGGCGGCACCACCGGACTCCCCAAGGGCGTGGTGTGGCGACACGAGGACGTCATCATGGCCCTCGGTGGCGGGATCGACATGCGCTCGGGCGAGCAGGTCAAGGTGCCGGCCGACTTCGTCGCCAAGGGCCACGCCGGCGGCCCCCTGGTCTCGTACCCGATCGCGCCGCTCATGCACGGCGCCACGCAGTGGAGCGTGATGGGCGGGAGTTTCGTCGGCAACAAGATCGTGCTGTCGGCCCGCTTCGATCCCGCCGCCGTGTGGCGGCTCATCGAGACGGAGAGGATCAACCTGCTGATGATCACCGGCGACGCCATGGCCCGCCCGCTGGTCGAGGAGCTGGCCCGACCCGGCGCCGGCTACGACCTCTCGTCGCTGTTCGCCGTGTCGTCGACGGCGGTCCTCTTCTCCCAGTCGCTCAAGGACGAGCTCCTCGAGCGGCTCCCCCATCTCGTCGTCACCGACGCCATCGGATCGTCGGAGACGGGCGGCACCGGTCTCACGATGGTCACCAAGGGCGTCACCATGAAGGGCGGCCCGACCGTCACTCCGGTCCGCGACGCCGTCGTGCTCGACGACTCGTTGCGGCCGGTCGCCCCCGGCTCGGGCGGGATCGGTCGAGTGGCGCGCGGCGGCAACATCCCCCTCGGCTACTACAAGGACGACGCCAAGACGGCCGAGACGTTCGTCGTGGCCGCCGACGGGAAGCGGTACGCCATGCCCGGCGACTTCGGCACGGTGGAGGCCGACGGCACCGTCACCCTGTTGGGGCGCGGCTCGGTGTCGATCAACTCGGGCGGCGAGAAGATCTTCCCGGAGGAGGTGGAGGCGGCCGTGGTGGCCCATCCCGAGGTGTACGACGCCATCGTCGTCGGCGTGCCCGACGAGCGTTGGGGCGAGCGGGTGGCGGCCGTGGTACAGCCCCGGCCCGGCACCAGCCCCACCCTCGCGAGCCTGCAGGAGCACTGCCGCACCCGACTGGCGGGCTACAAGCTGCCCCGCTCCCTCGTGCTGGTCGACCGGGTGGAGCGCTCGCCCTCGGGGAAGCCCGACTACCGGTGGGCGGCCGCCGTGGCCCGAGGCGAACTCCCTCCCGTTTCACGCTTGTTTGACGACGTCACAGGTGGTTGAACGAGCGTGAAACGGCAGGGGGCCGAGATTCCGCCCACCATCCCGGCCGCCCTCGCACGGGCCGCCGACCGATTCAGCGACACCGAGGCGGTTGTCACGCCAGAGGTCCGATGGTCGTTCGCCGAGCTGGCCGACCGGGTGGAGCGGGCGGCCGGCTTCCTCGTACGGCGGGGCATCGAGCCGGGCGACCGGGTGGCCATCTGGGCGCCCAACAGTCCCGAGTGGGCCGTCGCCTCCCTGGCCATCCACTCGATCGGCGCCGTGCTCGTGCCGCTCAACACCCGGTTCAAGGGCGCCGAGGCCCGCTACGCCCTGGAGAAGGCGGGCGTGCGACTGCTGCTCACGGTGCGCGACTTCCTCGGCGTCGACTACGTGGAGCTGCTCGGGCCCGTGGACGGGCTCGACGTGGTCGACGTGGGGGCGGTCGACGATCGCCGGGGGCCCGAGCGGCGCACCGAGGTCGGCCCCGACGACCTCAGCGAGATCATGTTCACGTCGGGTACCACCGGCGCGCCCAAGGGCGCCATGCTCCGCCACGGCACCACCACCCGCGTCTTCACCACGTGGGCCGACATCGTCGGCCTGGAGCGCGGCGACCGCTACCTCATCGTCAACCCGTTCTTCCACACCTTCGGTCTGAAGGCCGGCATCCTCGCCTGCGTGCTCACCGGGGCCACGATGGTCCCGATGCCGACGCTCGACCTGCCGACGGCGATGGCCGCCATCGAGCGCGAACGCATCACCACGCTGCCGGGGCCGCCCACGCTCTACCAGACGTTGCTCGACCACCCCGACCTCCACCGCCACGATCTGTCGTCGCTGCGGCTCGCCGTCACCGGGGCCGCCATGGTGCCGGTGGAGCTCATCCGGCGCATGCGGGAGGAGCTCACGTTCCAGACGATCCTCACCGCCTACGGCCTCACCGAGTCGACGGGGGTCGTGACGATGTGCCGGCGTGACGACGACGTGGAGACCATCGCCGCTACGTCGGGCCGCGCCATCCCCGACGTCGAGCTGCGCGTGGTCGGGAGCGACGGCACCCCGCAGCCGCTCGGCACGCCCAGCGAGGTCGTGGTGCGCGGCTACAACGTGATGGCCGGCTATTACGGCGATCCCGACGCCACGGCGGCCGCCGTCGATGTCGACGGCTGGCTGCAGACCGGCGACGTGGGCTTTCTCGACGAACGAGGCAACCTGCGCATCACCGACCGCACCAAGGACATGTTCGTCGTGGGCGGCTTCAACGCCTACCCGGCCGAGATCGAGAACATGATCATGAGGCACCCGGCCGTCGCCCAGGTCGCCGTGGTGGGCGTGCCCGACGACCGCCTGGGCGAGGTGGGTGTGGCCTTCGTGGTGCCCCGCCGCGACGCCGCCGTCGATCCGGCCGCCCTCGTCGAGTGGTGCCGCGCCGAGATGGCCAACTACAAGGTTCCCCGGCAGGTCCGGGTGGTCGACGCCCTGCCCCTGAACGCCAGTGGCAAGGTGCTCAAGTTCGAGCTGCGCAAGGAGGCGGTCCGATGACGGTGTCCTCGTGGGACGACTACCCGGTGCACCAGACGTCCGAGTACATCGCCCACGTCGCCACCAGCGACCGCAACTTCTACGACCGCTACTACTTCAACCTCCATCCGTCCTCGGACGAGTACTTCGCCATCGTCGGTCTCGGTCAGTATCCGAACCTCGGCGTGAAGGACGCCTTCGTCGACGTGCGGATGGGCGGCGAGCAGCACATCGTGCGGGCGTCGGCGCCGCTCACCGACCGCATGGACAGCGCCGTCGGCCCGTTGCGCGTGGAAGTGCTCGAGCCGTTGCGCCGGCTGCGGGTCGTCGTGGAGCCGACGGAGCACACGGTGGCGGTGGACGTCACGTGGGACGCGCACGGTCCCGCCGTGGCCGAGCCGCGCCAATTCCTGCGTAGCCACGGACGAGTGCTCTTCGACACCCAGCGCCTGGCCCAGATGGGCACGTGGACCGGCACGCTGTCGGTCGGCGGCACCGACTTCGCGGTAACGCCCGAACGGTGCAAGGGAGCGCGCGACCGCTCATGGGGAGTGCGGCCCGTGGGCGAACCCGAGACCGACGGCATCCGCCAGGGCAGCCACGTCTTCGCCGGCATGTGGAACTACACGCCCATGCAGTTCGACGACCACAGCATCTTCGCCATCTGCCACGAGCGCGACGGCGGCGAACGCCTCCTCGAGGAGGGCCGGCGAGTGTGGCGGGACGGCCGGACGGAGGCCCTCGGGCGGCTCGAGCACGACCACGTCCTCACGCCCGGCACCCGCATCATCGAGCGCGCCGTCCTCCGCTTCCCCCACGCCGGCTTCGAGATCGTCGGGACGCCGATGCTCGCCAACTACTTCGGCGTGGGCACCGGCTACGGCGTCGACGCCGACTGGCGCCACGGCAAGTACCAGGGGCCCGACACGGTCGTCCAGGGGCTGGTGCTGAAGGTCGACGACATCAGCGGCCTGGCGCAGTACCTCGTCGTCGACCAGTCGGCGCGCTACGAGTACGCCGGGCAGGTGGGGTACGGCTTGCTGGAGCACGGCTTCATCGGCCCGTTCGCCCGGTACGGCCTCGCGTGACGACCCCATTCGTCCTGCCCCCATCCGTTCTGGTGCGCGAAGAGTGTCGTATACACCCAAAAAGCGCGTCAGATCGCTGAGGCCCGGTACGTTCCAGCCCATGCCACAGGACGGGCCGTTTCAGGGAGTGGTGGGGAGGACGTTGGAGGAGTCGACGCCGTGGTGGCCGCCGCTGCCGCGGGCGCCGGAGGGGGCGCCCAACGTGATGGTGGTGCTGCTCGACGATGTCGGGTACGCCCAGCTGGGGTGCTACGGCTCGGACATCGCCACGCCGACGTTCGACCGGCTGGCCCGCGACGGCCTGCGCTACAGCAACTTCCACACGACGGCCTTGTGCTCGCCGACGCGCGCGTGCCTGCTGTCGGGGCGCAACCATCACAGCAACGGCATGGCCCGCATCGCCGAGATGGCGCAAGGGTTCCCCGGCTACGACGCCACCATCCCCCACGCCAACGGCTTCCTGTCGGAGATCCTCCTCGGCCAGCAGTACGCCACCTTCGCCCTCGGCAAGTGGCACCTCACGCCGGCGCTCGAGACGACGATGGGCGGCCGGCGCCACCGGTGGCCCCTCGGGCGCGGCTTCGAGCGCTTCTACGGCTTCCTGGGCGCCGAGACCGATCAGTACCACCCCGACCTCGTGTACGACAGCCACCAGATCGACCCGCCCCGTATCCCGGAGAAGGGCTATCACCTCACCGAGGATCTCGCCGATCGCGCCATCGAGTTCGTGAACGACCTGCGCGCCTTCGACTCGGACCGCCCCTTCCTGTTGTGGTTCGCGCCCGGCGCGTGCCACTCACCGCACCAGGCGCCGGCCGAGTACATCGACCGGTACCGGGGCCGCTTCGACCAGGGTTGGGACGCCTGGCGGGAGGAGGTCTACGCCCGCCAACTGGAGTCGGGTCTGCTGCCGCCGGGAACGGCGCTGTCTGAACGGCCGCCGTGGGTGGACTCGTGGGAATCGCGCTCGGCCGACGAGCGCCGCCTCTACGCCCGCATGATGGAGGTGTTCGCCGGCTTCCTGGAGCACACCGACGCCCAAGTCGGCCGCATCGTCGATCACCTCGCCACCCTGGGCGAGCTCGACAACACCATCGTCCTCGTCATGAGCGACAACGGGGCCAGCGCCGAGGGCGGGCCGCAGGGCTCGTTCAACGAGATGTTCTTCTTCAACCTGCAGCCGGAGAGTCTCGAGGAGAACCTGCGCCGCATCGACGACCTCGGCACCCGCCGTGCCCACGGCCATTACCCGTGGGCGTGGGCGTGGGCGGGGAACACGCCGCTGCGCCGCTGGAAGCGCGAGACGCACGAGGGCGGCGTCACCGATCCGCTCATCGTGCACTGGCCGGCCCGGCTCGGGCGGCCGGGCGAGGTGCGTCATCAGTACGTGCACGCCATCGACCTCCTCCCGACGCTGCTCGACCTCATCGGCATCGACGCGCCGGCGACGATCGGCGGCGTCGAGCAGACGCCCATCGAGGGCGTCAGCTTCGCCCCCACGCTCACCGACGCCGGCGCGCCGAGCCGGCACGTCACGCAGTACTACGAGATGCTCGGCGCCCGCGCCATCTACCAGGACGGCTGGAAGGCGGTGGTGTTCCACCCGATGCCGTTCCTCGGCTACGACGGGAGCGACCCGAGCCTGCCCTTCGACGACGACCCGTGGGAGCTGTACCACGTCGCCACCGATTTCTCGGAGACGGTGGACCTGGCGGCCGCCGAGCCGGACAAGCTCGCTGAGATGGTGGCGCGGTGGTGGTCCGAGGCCGAGAAGTACCACGTCCTCCCGCTCAACAACCGGCCCGGATGGGGCGGCGACCCCCGCTATGGGCGCCGCGAGCGGTACGAGTACCACGCCGGGGTGGCCGGGCTGCCCGAGCCAGTGGCGCCCAACCTGCGCAACCGGCGCTGGCGAATCGCGGCCGACCTCGAGGTGCCCGTCGACCGCGCCGCCGCCGGCGCCATCGTGTCGCAGGGCGGGACGTCGGGCGGCTACCTGTTCTACGTGAGCGACGGCCGAATCTGCTACGCCTACAACTACCTCGGGTTGGCGGTGACGACGCTCGTCGCCGAGCGTCCCCTCACGCCCGGGCCGGTGCAGGTGGCGGTGGCGTTCACACCGACCGGCGATCACCGCGGGGACATCGAGCTCCTCCACGGTGACGAGTGCGTCGGGCGCGGCACCATCGAGCGCATGGTGCCCATCACGTTCGGCATGACCGGCTTCGACGTGGGTCGCCAGCGCGGCGCGCCCGTCGTCGATGGCCTCGAAGGCCGCTTCGCCCTTCCGCCGGGGATGCTGCGCCGCGTGGTGGTGGAGGTGAGTGGGCGCGCCCCGATGGACGGCGCCGCCCAGCAACGGGCCGGCCTGGCCGTCCAGTAGCGGGCGGCCCTACATGCGGTGCAGGGCGCCCAGACCGTGGACGAGCTGGCCGTAGATCCGACCACAGCTCATCACGGCGAACGCCAGCGCCGCCGCGAACAGCACGGCCCGTCCCACCCGTCGCAAGATGCGGCTCAGCCGGCCCCACCACCACAACAGCCGTAGCCGCCGATCAAGGCTCCGGTACTGCAGGTGCAGCGCCACCACGGTGCCGTCGCCGACACCCGTTCCCACCGTCTTGCGCATTCCCCCCATGAGGGAACGGTAGCACCGGCCGTCCGGGCCTACCGTGGAGGCGTGCCGTCCGACTCCGTCGTCCTCACCGTCGCCGGCCACGACGTCGGCATCACGAGCCCCGAAAAGGTGTTCTTCGCCGACGGGAAGAACACCAAGCTCGATCTCGTCAACTACTACCTCGCCGTGGCCGAGCCGCTCATGCGCACGATGGGCAACCGCCCGGTGCTGATGCAGCGGTTCCCCAACGGCGCCGGCGGCTCGAACTTCTTCCAGAAGCGCGTTCCCGAGCAGCGGCCGGAGTGGCTCACCACCACCATCGTCAGCACCCCGAACGGCACGACGTCGCGGGCGCTCGTGATCGCCGACCTCGCCCATCTGTTGTGGGCGGTGAACCTGGGCTGTCTCGGCTTCCACTCGTGGCCGGTGCGCACCAGCGACCTCGAGCACCCCGACGAGCTGCGCGTCGATCTCGACCCGCAGCCGGGTACCACCTTCGCCATGACCCAGGAGGCGGCCGCTTGCGTGCGCGCCCTGCTCGACGAGCTGGGGCTGGCCGGCTTCATCAAGACCACGGGCAACCGGGGCCTCCACGTGTACCTACGCCTGCAACCGCGCTGGGACTCGATCACGGTCCGGGCCGCCGCCGTCGCCATCGCCCGCGAGCTCGAGCGCCGCCACCCCAGCCTCATCACGGCGGCGTGGTGGAAAGAGGAGCGGGGTGAGCGCATCTTCATCGACTTCAACCAGAACGCCCCGCACAAGACGGTGTTCGCGCCGTGGTCGGTGCGCGCTCGGTCGATGGCGCCCGTGTCGTGTCCCCTCCGGTGGGAGGAGGTCGACGCCATTCACCCCGACGACCTCACCATCGCCGTCGTGCCCGAGCGCCTTCGCCTCCTCGGCGACCCGTGGGACGCCATGGAGGAGGAGCCCAACTCGCTCGACCCGTTGCTGGAGCTGGTCGAGCGGGACAAGGCGGCTGGGCTGCCGGACGCGCCGTGGCCGCCCGTCTACCCGAAGATGGAGGGCGAGCCGACCCGGGTGGCGCCCAGCCGGGCCCGCAAGAACCCGTCCTAGCCGGAAGTTGGACGCCTGGGTGCCCTATGGGGCACTCTCCCGTCCAACTTCGGCGGGACGTCGGTCAGGGCGCGGCCGCCACCTCCGATGGCGAGAGGAGCTCGCGCAGGCGGCGCTTCCACTCGACCGAGGCCTTGTCGGCCTGGACGCTGACGAGCGACGTGTTGTCGAGCGGCAGCGGGCCGCTGAGCTTCTCGAGCATGCGCTTGTCCTCCGAGCCGATCAGCCGGTCGAGGCGGGTGACCTCGTCGCCCGGCACGGAGAAGTCGTCGTTGCGCCACACGACGAACGTGAAGTACGACGTCTCGTCGTCCTTCGGGGTGCTCAACAGGAGCAATTGGTGGCACAGGCCGGTGCTGTACTCGATGGTGCTGCGCACGGCGAAGGGCAGGGCGAAGCCCGTCGACATGCGACGCGACACCGACGTGACTTGCTGGCCCGATGCTGCGTTGCCGATCGCGGCGTTGGAGGCGACGACCTCGTACTGGTAGCCGTAGAAGTCGCCGAGCGGCTCGAGCTCGACCCGTCCCACCTCGGGATCGGTGGCGCCGCCGAAGCTGCCCAGGTG
>JBKOXV010000194.1:0-31532 GCA_046725105.1 bacterium
GGCCATGGCCTCGGCGGGTGCGATCTCGCCGGCGCGGGCGGCGGGCACGCCGAGGGCCCCGATGGCGGCGGTGTGGTCGCCGCTCGCCGTGGCCACCTGGATGCGGCCGTCGGACTGGCGGGCCCAGTGACCGGCCAGCTCGGCCAAGGCGCGCGCCGCGTCGTCCTCGTCGTCGATCGGCGTCGGTTTCGGCGGCCCCGACGGCAGCGGCACGGCTCGCACGGTCGGGAGGGCCGGCGGGTCGAAGTGGGCCTCGTCGTCCTCGTACACCGCCAGCGGGTAGGCCGGCTCCCACGCCTGCAGCACCAGCGGGAGCTCGAGGGCGTCGGTGGCGAGGTCCACGCCCCGCAGGTCCTCACCACGCAGCACCCGTTCGTAGGCGACGTACGCCGCCATCGGTCCCGGCTCGAGCGACGGTTCGAGCTCGGCCCACGTGTGGGTCGACGCCGCGACCTCGCTCAGCGGTCCCAGCGCGAAGCGCCCGGCGTCGTCGTCCCGCAGCACCCCGGCGGCCCACGGGCCGGGAGCGCGGAGGGCGAGCCGGTACTCGGCGAGCGACGAGACGGGCCACAGCTGGCGCCCCGTCGAGGCCGCGGCGCGGCAGGCCGCCGCCACCGCCACGAGTCCGTCCCAGTCGCCGTCGGCGCCAAGGGCGTCGACCAGGCGCACGAGGACATCGGGATCGTTGCGCGCGACGAGGCGATCGAGGTCGTCGCGGTCCATCAGACGAGCGGCCAGGGGTAGCGGTGGCCGGTGGCGTCGGTGGGGAACACAGGCCGGGCCATCAGGCCGCGCACCCGGCCGACCAACGCCTCGACCTCCTCATCCTCGAGGTGCGCACTGACGACATCGGGCACGCCGTCACACAGGCGGGCGATCTGGTCGAGGACGGGGCGGGGCACCGGCTCGCCGCCGAACTCCCAGATGACCGTGCGCAGCTTGAACGCCGGCGCGAAGCACAGGCCGTTGTCGATGGCCCACACCCGGCCGTCGAGACCGAGCAGGCAGTGGCCGCTCTTGCGGTCGGTGTTGTTGGCGAGCACGTCGAAGGCGCAGATCACGCGGAGCTGGTCGTGGAGGTCGGGCCGGCCCTCGTAGAGGGTGAAGTAGTGCTGCTCGAAGTCGGATGGCACGAACAACTGGAACGAGCCCTCGCCGAAGGGCCCGTTGCGCACGATCGTGGGCGGCACGATGCCGAAACCGAGCTCCTCGGACAGGTGCCAGGCCGCCACCTCGCGCCGGTAGAGCCCGTGCGGGAAGTCCCACAGCGGTCGTTCGCCGCGTCCCGGCTTGTAGATCGCCTTTGTCTCGTGCTCGCCGGCCCGCACGGTGACGAGGAACGTGGCGTTCGAGCTCCACGGCATTCGGCCGTCGACCTCGACGTCGCCCTCGTTGAGGAGCTCGAGCGCGTCCCCCGGGTCAGTTCATGCGCGGGCAGGCGTGCCCGTCGGGATCCATCGGCCGCCCGCACCACCGGCACGCCGGGCGCCCGGCGGCCACGATCTCCAAGGCGGGGGCGCAGAAGGTGGCGGCGGCGTCGCGGGTCAGCTCGAGGCGGAGCCCGTCGTGTTCCGGCTCGGGCTCCTCGGGCTCGTCCTCGTCGGCCACGACGAGCTCCTCGAGCACGATGACGAGGTGATCGGAGTCGGCGTCGTAGGCCAGTCCGATCGTTCCGAGCACGAAACGGGGCTCGAGCGGGGGCTGCAGGTCGGTCGCCACGACGGCGCCCGTTCCGGTCGACGGCAGGTCGGCCAGCAGCCGTTGCAGGTGCTCGGCCAACGCCGCGACCTGGCTCTTCTCGCACTTCACGGTGTGGATGCCGTCACGGCTCTGCGTCTGTAGGAAGAAGGTCCGCTGGCCGGGCTCACCGACGGCACCGCTGACCAGCACGACCGTGCCCAGGTCGTGGGTCATGACGGCGCCAGGGCGGTGAGCGAGCCGCCGGTCGAGTTGACGGTGAGCACGACGGGGCCGCCGAGGCCGTAGGCGATGGCGGAGATGGAGCACGTCGAGATCACGATGCGCTGGAAGAGGTCGAGATGGGTGCCGACGGCGTGGGCCACCACGGCCTTGATCGGATCGGCGTGGGAGACGCACACGAGCACCCCGCCGCGATGGCGCTCGACGAGGCGCCCCACCGCACCCACCATCCGGTCCTGCATCTCGACGAAGCTCTCGCCGCCGGGGAAGCGAAACCCGCTCGGGTAGCCCTGGACGCTGCGCCACTCGGGCAGCTTCATCAGCTTCTTCAGCTCCACACCGGTCCACTCCCCGAAGTCACACTCGTGCAGACCACGGTCGATGGCCGGCTTGAGCTGCCGGGCGGTGGCGATGGGCGCCGCCGTCTCGCGCGCCCGCTCCAACGGAGACGTGTAGACGGCGTCGACGCGCTTCAACTCGGCCAGGCGCGTCGCCGCCGCCGTGGCCTGGTCGCGGCCCGCATCGGACAGGTGCAGGCCGGAGGCCCGGCCCGGGAGCCGCTGACCGGTGCTGGGGGTCTGCCCGTGTCGTACAAACAGGACGAGGGTCGTGGTGGGGGGCTTGGCGCGCCGAGTGGTGGCCATGGTCGGTCCATCAACCTACCGTCGGAACGTGGACCGGCCGACGGCGCTCGCGGCCCTGACCGAGGAGATCGTGGCGTGCCGGGCTTGCCCGCGCCTGGTGGCGTGGCGGGAACAGGTCGGGCAGGAGAAGCGGGCCGCCTTCGCCCACGAGGAGTACTGGGCGCGTCCGGTGCCGGGCTTCGGCGACCCGGATGCATCCGTGCTCGTGGTCGGCCTGGCCCCGGCGGCCCACGGCGGCAATCGCACCGGCCGGGTCTTCACTGGCGACCGCTCCGGTGACTGGCTGTTCCGTGCGATGTGGCGAGCCGGGTTGGCCAACCAGCCCGAGAGCGTCTCGCGCCACGACGGCTTGCGCCTCATCGGCGCCTATATCGCCGCCGTGGTGCGCTGCGCGCCGCCGGCCAACAAGCCCACCGTCGAGGAGCGCGACCGGTGCCGGCCGTACCTCGAGCGCGAGCTGGCGCTGTTGCCGGGAGTGCGCGTCATCGTCGTGCTCGGCGCCTTCGCCTACGAGAACGTGGCTGCCCTGCTCGGCGTCAGGCCTCGACCGCCTTTCGGGCACGGCATCGAGCTGCCGGCGCCCCAGGGCCGCACCATCCTGTGCTCGTTCCATCCCAGCCAGCAGAACACGTTCACCGGCAAGCTCACCGAGGTGATGCTGGACGGCATCTTCACGCGGGCCGTCGCTCTCACACGAGAGCAAGGATCTCCCCGACGCCGTAGATGACGGCAAGCACCGACAGGAAGACGCCGACGATGACGCGCAGCCGGTACTCGGACGTGCGCAACGAGAATGCGGCGCCGATGCGGGCGCCCGGAATCACGCCCACGCAGAGCAGCAGAGCGAACCGCCAGTTGATGTCGCCCTCGATGGCGTGGGTGATGGTGCCGGGGATGGCGAACAGGCCCACGCAGATGAGGGAGCTGGCGATGGCCTTCTTGAGCGGGAGGCCGGTCCAGTTGGTGAAGACGGGGACCATCACCACGCCGCCGCCGATACCCAGGAGGCCCGACAGGCCGCCGGCCAGCACGCCCGTCCCGATGAACGGTAGCGAGCCGTGCCGGGGTGGGGCGACTGCCGCGCCGGCATCCACCGGCTCGAGGGTTTCCGGCCGGGGGCGGACGATCATGCGCAGGCCGCTGAACAGCAAGAGGATGGCGGTGGCGATCATCAGCGGATGACCATCGCCCGGGATCCGGGGCACGAGGAGGGCGCCACCCACGGCGGCGACGATGCCGGCCGGCGTGGTGAGGGCGACAGCGCGCCAATCGACGAGGCCGGCGCGGGTGTACTTGAGCGACCCGCTGATGGCGCTGGGCAGGACGGACGGAAGCGTGGAGCCGACCGACTCGATCGGCGTGGCCCCGAGGGCGCGGATGCCGGGCGTGGAGACGACGGCTCCGCCCACACCGAAGGCTCCCGACATGATGCCGGTCAGGACGCCGAGCCCCACGGTGAGGACGTCACGCAGGGCCCCAGGATCCACGCTTCGTGTCTACCGGATCACCGGTCGGCCCCGGCTCGACCACGTCAGCTGTCGCTTGTGTCGCTGTCTGGGGCGAAATCCGCCCCAACGGGCGCCACGGGCGAGAATTGTCGCGTCAGTGGGCGGGGGTGGCGCCGTCGGCCTTCTTCTTGGGGGGTGGGACGCCGACCTTCACCGCCGCGTCGGCGAAGTCGGGCCAGCGGCGTCGGCTCACGATCGACAGCGTCCGGAGGAGCTTCATCGCCTTCTCGTCGGTGTCGGCGGGCCGGGAGATGATGACGCCCGAGGCGATCATGCGGGAGATGATCTCCCGGGCCAGGTCGGTTCGCACCAGCACCAGCGTCCAGTCGTTGTCCTCGCCGATGCCGCCGGTCGAGATGTCGGCGTGCTCGGCGGCGAAGTCGGGGCAGAGCTTGCAGCCCTCCCGCGTCCACTGGTGGCATTCCTTCAGGTCGATCTCGTGGTACGACCCGTCCTTCATCCAGATCTGGAAGACGCCCTTGATGTTCATCTTCACCATGTCCTCCTTGCGGAGGCCGTACTTGGCGAGGAAGAGCTCCTCGAAGATGGCGTCGTCGAACGTCTTCGAGCACAGCAGTCCGATGTTGAACAGGAACGGCTTGCCCGCCTTGCCCACCTTGCGGTGCCACATCACCGGCGGGATCGACGACTGGCAACTCATGCCGACCAACGCCAGCTTCGAGTAGCCCTTGTCGAGCGCTTCCTTGATGGCGAGCGTGTTGGCCGAGTAGGTGTAGCGGCTTCCGGCCGAGGCGAGGATCTCCTCCTTGTTGGTGGCGATGCCGGGCCGGGCCTTCCACGACGTGCCGTCACCCTCGAGGAACGAGGTGAGTGCGCAGTCGATGTACCCCTCCTCCATGGCCCAGATCAGGAGGGCCGACACGAAGCCGCCGTCCTGACCGATCCGGTGCACCGTGTCCTCGGACGCCCGGCAGAGCAACAAGTCCTTGGTGATGCCGTACATCTCGCCCGGTTCGCGGTCGCGTCCGAAGAGATGCTCGTTGGCGTCGGACTCCCAGGCCCGGAAGCGGGGACACGCCCGCGTGCAGGACGTGCACCCCTTGACCCCGTGAGTGCAGTCGGTGGGACCGAGCTCGTCCTCGAGGTGGAAGGGCCGGTAGTGCCCGACCTCGTGGGTGTAGCCGATGACGTCGTGCGGGCAGGCGATGACGCACCCGGCGCACCCGGTGCAGAGGCCACTGGTGATGACCTCCTCGTACAGCTCCTTCCACTGGGCCGTCCAGCGGGTCCGAGCAGGGGTATCGGCCGATCCCAGCGACTCCGTCACCGTCATGACCGGCCAGCCTACGAGCCGGATCGGCGCCAGTCTCCACGCCAGCACCCGCGGCAGCTGGCGTAACACGTCCGCCGCCTCCAACCTCGGGCGGAACAGGCGTTCCGACAACGCCGGTGAACACGGCCGACGGGTTCGCGGCGTGGCAGGACTTCAGCATCACGTCCAACTACGCCTTCGAGATCCCGTGCTACTTGATCAGCGGCTACGGCTTCCCCGGCGGCCAGTGCTACACCTCGATCCAGGGCACCTCGATGGCCACGCCCCACGCCTCGGCGGTGCTGGCGCTGATCGCCAGTGCCCGACCTGACCTCCAAGGCAGCCCGGCCGGGCTCGTCCAAGTGCTGAAGGACACGGCCCGCGACGTGCACGGCAACACGACGCCGGTGCCGTCGGCCACGGACCGGTCGGGCGGCGACGCCACGGGGGGCTCCTGCACCACCGGTTACTGCCATCTCGCCGGCCCGGCTGTCTCCGACGCCGACGCCTACGGGGCCGGCATCGTCGACGCCGCCGCGGCCGTGGGCGCATAGCCAGCGTCTTGACCCCGGGGTCAAGATGATGGCATGGATCTGACCTATCCGCCCGAAGCCGAGCAGTTTCGCAAGGAGATTCGGGCCTGGCTGGAGGACAACCTGCCCGAGGGCTGGTTCGAGCCGGGCTTCGAGTTGACGGGCCAGGCTCGAGCCCGCTTCAACGACGAGTGGGTGCGGAAGCTCTACGACGGCGGCTGGATCTGCCCGTCCTGGCCGCCCGAGTACGGCGGCAAGGGCCTGTCGACCATGGAGAACGTCGTGCTGGCCGAGGAGTTTGCCCGAGCGCGGGCCCCAATGCGGGCCGACTTCTTTGGCGACACCCTCGTGGGGCCCACCGTCCTCCAGTGGGGCACCGAGGAACAGAAGCGGCACTTCCTGCCGCAGATCCTCAAGGGTGAGATCCGGTGGTGCCAGGGGTTCAGCGAGCCGAACTCGGGCTCCGACCTGGCATCGCTGAAGACATCGGCGGTGCTCGACGGAGACGAGTGGGTCATCAACGGCCAGAAGGTGTGGACGACGCAGGCCCAGTACGCCGATTTCTGCTTCCTGCTGGCTCGCACCGATCCGGCTGCGCCGAAGCACAAGGGCATCTCCTACCTGCTGGTTCCGATGAAGCAGCCCGGCATCGAGGTCCGGCCCATCACCCAGCCGGACGGGACGGCCGAGTTCAACGAGGTGTTCTTCGACAACGCCCGGGCACCCAAGGAGAACGTGGTGGGCGGCGTGAACAACGGCTGGATCGTCGCCAACACCACCCTGGCCCACGAACGGGGAATGTCGGCCACCACGAGCTTCCGGCGCTTCGCCGACGAGCTCGACGCCCTCGTGGCGGCGGCCAGGGAGAACGGCGCCATCCACGATCCGAACGTCCGCCAGCGATTGATGCGGTACCACACCAAGATCCAGATCCTGCGGATCAACGGCTTGCGCAGCCTCAGCGCCACGGTGACCGGGAAGAAGGACCCCGGGGTGGCCGCCCTGAGCGCCACCAACAAGATGTTCTGGTCCGAGATGCACCGCGATGCCATGGAGCTGGCTCTCGACGTCTTCGGGGCCGCGTCCGTGTTGGCCGACGCCGGGCCGGACAACGGTGCCTGGCCCGCCACCATGCGGGCCACGGGCCGGGGCGCCTACCGGGTGAGCCCGATGCTTTCGGCCTTCTTCTTCTCTCGGTCGGAGACGATCTGGGGCGGCACTGCCGAGATCCAGCGCAACATCGTGGGCGAACGCGTGCTCGGTCTGGCCAAGGAGCCGCAACCTGACTGAAATACTGGGCCCCTGGGAAGCCATCCAGTCGCCCGCCTCATACGTAGACAGGCGTCGGGACCAACAGGGGAGGAGCCCATGAACAAGCGCGTCGGAGTAGCAATCGTCGCCGCCACGGCCGGTCTGGTCGGTGCGGCGGTTGCGTTCGTGCCGGGGATCGCCAGCGGCAGCGGCAACGGATCCGATCTCGGGAAGTCCGACTTCGGTGCCGGCACCGTGCAGTTGGTCGCAAGGCTGTCGGGTGCCGCCGAGGCGCCTGGGCCCGGTGACGCGAACGCCAGCGGCATCGCCAACATCTCCATCGACAGCGCCACCAACCAGATCTGCTGGGCGATCTCGGTGAGCGGGCTGGAAGCCGCTCCGAGTCTGGCCCACATCCACCAGGGCGCGGTGGGCGTGGCCGGCCCGGTCAAGGTGAACTTGTTCCCGCCGTTACCGCCCCAGAGCGGGACGTCGAGCGGGTGCACGACCGATGCCGCGAACGCTCCGCTGATCGTGGCCAACCCGGCCGACTTCTATGTGAACGTCCACACCTTGCCCACCTTCCCGGCGGGAGCGATCCGCGGCCAACTGGCCAGGGCGGTGACGTCCACGGTGCTCCTTCCGGTGCCGCTGCGGGCCTACGACTCGCGACTCGGTGACGGCAAGTTGCAGGCCGGCCAGACCCGTACCATCAGCCTCGCCACGGGCAAGGACGCCAGCGGGGCCAACCAGATCGCCCTGCCTCCGGGCGCAACGGCGGCCATCGTCACCCTGACGATCACGGACACGGAGAACGCCGGGTTCGTCAAGATGTACTCGGCCGCCATCTCCGAGCCGGCGACGAGCAGCATCAACTGGTCCGACACCGGTCAGAACCTGGCGGTGAGCACACCGGTGGCGGTGGACTCGGATGGCCGGATCAAGCTCACCGGCGGGGTGAACGCCACCAACGTGGTGGTCGACGTCATCGGTTACTTGATCTAACTCGCGATTTCAGAAGGACGTGGCCGCCGCCTCCGCTTCAGGGGCGGCGGCCTCGCCTTCGAGCTCGATGCGGCTCCGCTCGAGGGCCGACGAGGCGCGGAGCGGGATGCCCTTCAAGAAGAGCGAGGCGCCCCACGCCACGAGCATGACGGGGAGAGCGAACAGGAACACCCCGCTGATGGCGTAGGCGAGCGTGTCGACGACCTGCGTGTGCAACGGCTCGGGCAGCGCCTGGATCTGCTCGGGACTCTCCACCACCGTGGTGATGCCGGCCGGCAGGCCTTGTAGGCGCGCGCTGAAGACGGCCCCGTAGGCGGCGAGCCCGAGGGCGCCGCCGAGCGAGCGGATGAAGTTGATCGCCGACGAGGCGACACCGAGGTCGCTCCACTCGACCGAGTTCTGCACGGCCAGGGTGGTGGTCGGCATCGTCATGCCGATCCCCAGGCCGAGCAGCAACATGGCGACCGACACGTAGCCGCGCGCCGTGTCGGCCTGGAGGCGGCTCAAGAGGAGCAAGCCGAGCGACGCCAGGCCCAGCCCGATCTTGGGCCAGTGGGCGTACCGACCGGTGCGGGATGTGAGCCGTCCCGCCACGATCGACGACACCGTGACACCGGCCATCAACGGGATGAGGAGCAGACCGGACTTGGTGGCCGACGTGCCCGTCACCGCCTGGAGGAACAACGGCAGGAACGAGTCCGACGAATACAGGGCCGAGCCGACGCAGAACAGCATGATCATCGAGACGGCGAAGATGGGATTCCGGAACAGCCGCATCGGAAGGATCGGTTCCTCAGCGCGCGTCTCCCACCAGCAGAAGGCCGCCGTCAAGCCGGCCCCACTGACGAGGAGGGCCAGGATCAGCGGCGAGTCCCACTCGAACTCCTTGCCACCCCAGGCACTGACCAGGATGATGGCCGTGACGGCGGCGATCATGAGCGCCGAGCCGAGCCAGTCGATCCGGCGACGGCGCCGGTTGAACGGCTGGCGCAACGCCACGCTGGTGACGAAGAGCGCCAGGATGCCGACTGGGATGTTGACGAGGAAGATCCATCGCCAGCTGAGGTGGTCGACGAAGAAACCACCGACGAGCGGTCCGGCCACCGCCGAGAAGGCGAGGACGCTCGTCATGAACCCGACGTAGCGACCGCGGTCGCGCGGCGGGATGACATCGCCAATGATCACGAAGGCCATGGCCATCAAGCCGCCGGCGCCGATCCCTTGGACGCCCCGGGACAGCACGAGTTGCATGAAGGTCTGCGATCCGGCCGCCAGGAGCGAGCCGACGAGGAACACCACAATGGCGATCTGGAACAGCAGGCGCCGGCCGTAGAGGTCCGACAGCTTGCCGAACAGGGGCGTGGCCGCTGTCGAGGTGAGCAGGTAGGCCGTCGCCACCCAGGCGATGTGCTCGATGTCGCCGAGGTCGCTCGCCATGATCGGCAGTGCCGTCGCCACGACAGTGGTGTCGAGTGAGGACAGCAGCATGCCCGCCATCACGCCGGCGAAGACCGTAAGGATCTGCTTCCGGCTCAGCGGCCGTGCCCCCATCCCCAATCCTTTGTACAGGGCAACTAGTGGGGGAAACGGTACTCGACGCCCGTGAGCTCCTCGGAGACGGCCCAGAGCCGCCGGGCGGCGTCCTCGCGCCGGGCCTGGCGCGGTGGCTTCACTCGGGTCGGATGACCGTGCTGGCCGAACAACCGGTCGGGACCGAAGTACTCGCCACTGCGGACGTCGGGCGCGGTGGCCGCGTAGAGCTGGGGCCGAGCGCCGTCGGCGTCCGACTGGGCGAAGAGGCGAGTGCCCAGCTTCATGAACTCGGCGCGGATCCGGTGGCCCGACATGGCCGGCCCTGCCGTTTGCAGGTTGGTGGCGGCGTAGCCGGGATGGGCGGCCACACTGATCAGCGTGGTTCCGGCGGCGCCGGCCCGGCGGGCCAGCTCGTACGCGAAGAGCTGGTTGGCCAGCTTGGACTGCGCGTACGCCGCCCACCGGAGGTAGTGGCGAGTCGACTCGAGGTCGTCGAAGTCGATTCGGCCGACCGTGGCGAGCGTGCTGCTCACCGTCACCACGCGCCCCGCCGGCCGGGCGAGGAGGGCGGGCAGCAACTGGCCGGTCAGCGCGAAGGGACCGAGGTGGTTGGTGGCGAACTGCGACTCGAAGCCGTCGACGGTCCGGCGGTAGGGCACGGCCATCACCCCGGCGTTGTTGACGAGGATGTCGACGGCGGGCTGGGCCGCCATCAGGTCCTCGGCGACGGCCCGCACCGAGGCCAAGTCGGCCAGGTCGACGAGACGCAGTGTGACATCGGCGGCGGGCGCCTCCGCCCGCACCCGACCGACCGCGTCCGTGCCCCGGCCTTCGTCGCGGCACGCCATCGTCACGGCAGCCCCGTGGCGAGCCAACTCCAGCGCCGTCTGCCAGCCGAGGCCGCTGTTGGCGCCGGTCACGATGGCTACCTGCCCACTGAGGTCGGGAATTTCGGCGGCGGTCCAGCCGGACATACCGGCACGGTAGACCGCGATATCCCGAGTCGGTGCCGGGACGACCGTCGGTAGCGTGACCCAGTGCCTGTGGCGCTGCCCACTACGCCCATGCTGACCCCGCCCGACGCTGACGAGGCGGCCTTCGTGGCGAGAGGTGTCGTGAGCGCGGTCACGCCGCCGGGTGGGCTCACGGAGCTCCAGGGCGTGCTGGTCGAAGCGATGTTCGAAGCGCTCACCGGCCACCTGGTCGACGTCCACACCGTGGCGCCGATCGAACCCGAAGAGTTCGCCCGCGGGCTCGCCGACCGCAACGCCATCTTCCGCACACGGGTCGTCCAGGTCATGCTCCTGCCGGCGCTCGTCCTGCGCCCGTTGCCCGAGGCGGTGGCGGACCGCGTGGCCGCCTTCGCCGCCGCGATGTCCGTCGACGACGGGATGCTGGCCGTCGCCCGGCGCTTCTCCACCGGCGCCCTCGGGCTGGCCGCCTTCGACTTCGAGCGCAACGGCTACACCGCCGACTGGGCGCCCGAGCGGGCCTCGTACCTCCACACCTCCGGCGCCCTCGCCGGGGCGTGGGAGCAGTGCGTGCACGACGACGCCTTGGCGGCGCGCTGGGCCGACCTCGAGCACTGCGCCGAGGGAACGATGGGGCGGCGGGTCTGGGAGTTCTACCGGGCCCGCGGGTTCACGTTCCCCGGCCGTCCCGGCTCGGCGCCGCCGCTGCTGGCCCAACACGACTGGGTGCACGTCCTGGCCGACTACGGGACCACGCTGGCCAACGAGATGGAGGTGTTCGCCCTCATCGCTCGGGCCAACGACGATCCGCACGGCTTCTCGCTGTTGGCCATGGTGGTCAGCCTGTTCGAAACGGGCTATCTGCGCACCGGCGCCGGGTTGTTCGAGTACGCGCCCGGGCAACTGGAGCGGGCCGGTGTCGCCGTTCGCCTCGCCGACGCCATGCGGCGGGGCGCCTTCGCCCACACCGACACTTCGACGAGCGTCGACTTCCTCACCGTCGACTGGTTCGACCTGGCCCATCTCTCCGTCGAGGGGGCCCAGGCCCATTTCGGGCTGGTGCCGAAGTCGGAGAAGGCGGCGGCAGCGGGCTCGGTCGGTCCGTGGCGGCCGGGGGGCATCAGCGCCTTCCAGTGGAAAGCCGGCCACGCCCTGGCCGAGCAGGACGGCGCCGAGTACGACTCGTACGGCGCCAGCGTGGAGTAGATGGTCAGCAAGGGCCGCCTCGAGGCCTTCTCCGACGGGGTGATGGCCATCGCCATCACGTTGCTCGTGATCGAGATCAGGCCGCCGGAGCACGCCCCCGGCGTCTCGCTGGCGTCGGCGTTGTGGGACCAGTGGCCCTCGTACGTCGCCTACTTCGTGAGCTTCCTGCAGATCGGCGTGATCTGGCTGAACCACCACCGCATGTTCCAGCCCGTGCGCGCCGTCGACGGGACGCTGCTGTTGCTGAACCTCCTGCTCCTGATGTGGGTGGCCTTCATCCCGTTCCCGACGGCGGTCGTGGCCGACAACCTGCAGGCCGGCGCCTCCGACGCGTCGACGGCGATGGCGCTCTATGGCGGCGTGATGCTGTTGACGGCGATCACGTTCGTGGGCCTGTACACGTGGATCACCCACGACGAGCGCATCACCGGGGCGCTGCCCCCGCGCCGCGTCCTGCGCGCCGCCCGCCTGCGGTTCTCGGTCGGGCTGGCCGCCTACGCGGTGGCGCTCCTGCTCTCGTGGGTGTCGGCGCCCTTCGCCCTCGGCGTGCACGCTGCCATGGCCCTCTACTACGCCTTCGACCAGGCCACCATCCAGACCGACGCCGCCACCTCCCTCGAACCCCGCTGACCTCCACCCTTTTTCGCCACGGGCGCCCGTTGGGGCGGAATCCGCACCATCCAGCGACACAAGCGAGGCTTCCGCCGGCCCGAGAGCGGCGTGGGAACGGCTCGGTACAGTCGGCGCCATGTTCCGACATGTCGTGGTCTTCCGATGGAAGCCGGACACCTCGGCCGAGACCGTCCAGGAGATCGTGAAGGGCCTCACCGCCTGCGCCGCCGCCCTCGACGTGACTCGGACGTACACGTGCGGTCCGGACGTGGGCGCCGCCGTGGCCGACCAGGGCGTGCAGGACCGCTACGACTTCGCGCTCGTCGCCGACTTCGACGACCGCGACGGGTGGACGGTCTACAACGACGACCCCGAGCACAACCGGCTGCGGGCCGAGCTGATCGGGCCCCGCATCGCCAGCCGCTTCACGGTCCAGTTCACGTACTAGGAGACGACAGGAAGCGTTCTTGTCGGGCTAGGCCGTCACGAGGGCGACGAGCTCGGCCCGCGTCGGTCCGGGGGCCGGTTCGTCGGACGCCAGCTCGATGGCGCGGTCGGCGATGCCGGGCCGCGAGAGCACGTCGACGCCCCGCTCCAGCAGCGACGCGATGGCGGCGTAGGCCCGCAGCAGGTCCGGATCACTGGCGGCGGACCGGCGCAGCGCCTCACCGAGGAGCCACCCGGGATCCTCGGTCTCGTACGGCCGGCCCGCGATCTGGGCCTCGATCTCGGCCAACCGGTGCCGGTCGAACGCCAGCGTGTCCTTCACGAGCGGATCGACGACAGCCGCCGTGCGCTCCTCCCATGCCACGGCCAGTTCCATCCCGGGCTCGACGGGGCCGGCGCGTAGGACGTCCCGGAGCGCCACCGCATGGAGGAGACCGATCGACGCGCCGCGCCCGACGGACGGGTTGGTGCACGCCCAGGCGTCGGCGATGGCGACGAGACCAGTGGCCACAGGCGCACCGTCGGACCAGAACGATCGCTGCCGGTCCTCGATCTTGGCGATCGTGTCGACCCCGGTGATCGGTTCGCCGTCGAGCCAGTGGGCGATGAGCGGATAGCTCTTCACGATCCGCTCCCACGTGTCGGCGTCGCGTGCGGCGCGCAGGGTGGGATCCGAGGCGCTCGTGATCAGGGCGACCGACCACGTGCCGTTGTCGGCCGGCAGCGTGAGCAACGAGACGGAGTCGTACGGCTGCAGCGGCGGGCCGAAAGCGAAGGGCAGCGTGCCGTCCGGGGAGCGGTAGTGGCGGCCGTAGTACACGAATCCGCTGTCGGCGATCTCCTCGTGGGGCGGCCGGGCTCCGATGTCGGCGAGCCAGCGGGGGAGCGCCGATCGCCGGCCGCTGGCATCGACGACGAGGTCGGCCCGCAGTTCCTCGCCGCCGTCGGTGACGACACCGACGACCCGGGGCACACCGGGCTGCTCGGGCTCGCCGGTGAGCAAGCCACGAACGGCGGTGCCCCGACGCACCTCGATGCCCGGCTCGGCAGCGACGACGCGGGCGATGGCGGCTTCGATCATGGGCCGGCGGCCGGTGAGGGAGGTGAAGCGCTCGTCGTCGGGACGCACACCGCCGTTGAACTCGGCCGGCATGTTCGTGACGGGGTTGGTGCGCAGCGCACCGTCGGCATCCAGGGCGGTGACCAGGTCGGGCAGCTCGGCCTCGAGGGTCTGGCGGAAGCGAGGCAGGAAGTAGTGGAGCAGCCGGAATTGGTTGACGCCGCGCCGTTCCCAATCGGCCCAGGCGGAGTCGGCATCGGGCGGCGGCGGCGCCGGATCCCGCTCGAGGAGACGGACCCGATGCCCGTCGCGTGCCAGTAGGAGGCTGCCGCACAGGCCAGCGACTCCACCACCGATCACAATTACGTCAGCCATGGCCCTCCTACGTAGCCGATGGGCGGCCCGGTTGTCAGTAGCCGTCGGCCTCGCCCCGGTCGCGGCCCAGCGTGAGCAGCAGATCCTCGTGGAGCTCCATCCACACGTCGTGGTAGGAGCGGTTGAGCGGGCGGGACAGCGCGCCGGGCTCGCCACCGACGAAGCGGCCGACGGCGCTCTCGAGCCGGTCGCCGTAGGGCGAGAAGCGGGTCAGGATGCCGCTGACCTCGTCGAGCACGCCGGCGACGTGGGCCTGCAGCGCGGTGAGTCGGCCGGCAATGGCGGCGTCGTAGGCGGAGTCGGTGTGGTCGTTGGGCACCTGCTTGCCGTCGATCGTGCGCAGCTGCCAGTCCGAGCAGAGCTGTTTGAAGGTCTCGTTGTGGGCCAGAAAGGCGTCGTAGGTCCACTCGACGCTCGGCAGGCAGCCGGCCTCGGCGCGCTCCTTCTCGAGGAGCGTGGCGTGGTGCTCCTTGCCGGCCGGCGTCAGCATGAACCCGGAGATCCGCCCGTCACGCCGGCCCACCATGTCGCGGTCCCGGAAACCGACGAGCAGCTCGGTGACGGTGTCCTCCGGCAACGTGGTGGCGTCGGAGACGTCGGGCGGCTCGGCAAAGCCCTTCAGCCGCAACGAGTGGAGCACGAGCAGTTCCGGCTCGCTCTGGTACGCCATTCCTTCCCCCAAATAACACTTCGATCTCAGGCCGCCTGAGACCGACACCCGATCGTACCCGTCGCCTCGGGCGCCTCATTCGGCGCTGAGGTCCTGCACACATTGCACCAAGGCCCGGCGCAGCGCCGCCTGCTGCGAGTGGCTCAGGTTCGCCACCATCCGGGCCTCCACCGCCGCGACCCGAGCGTCGCACCCCGCCAGGACCCGGCGGCCCTTGGCCGTGAGGCGCGTCTGGAGGATCCGGCCGTGGGCGGGATGGGCCTGGCGCCGCACCAGGCCTTGGCGCTCCAGCGCCAGCAGCACCTCGTTCGCCGACTGAGGCGAGACCAGCGAGCGGCGGGCCAGTTGGGCGTTCGACAACCCGTGCCGACGAGCCAGCACGCTCAACGTCGTGAACTCGTTGACCGACAGCCCGTAGGAGCGCACCGCCTCTTGGATGGCCCGGCGCACGACCCGGTCGAGGCGCCCGACGAGGTACAGCAACGTGGGTGCGCTGTCGGCCTGGGCGGCACCGGTTGCCGCGGTTCGGGCCGCCTTGGTCGCCACGCCCGGACCGTATCAGGCAGGTTGAGACTCCATCCCGAGCGAATCGAGGACGATGTCGAACGTCGTGGCCAGCTCGCCGTTGCTGTCGGGAGTGAACCGGCGCACCAGGCTGTCGCGCACGCCGAAGACGGCGTCCTCGCGCAGGTAGTCCGACTGCTCGTCGAAGACGTGGGTGATGAGCTCCTTGAAGCCGTCGGCTCGGACCCACATGTGGGTGTGGCCGGGTCGCATCCAGCCTCGGCCATGCGCTTTCAGCAGGTCGCCGGCCGGTCCATCCGACGGGATCGGGTACGGCACGGGCCGCACCGTGCGGATCTCATAGGTGCCGTCGGCGTCGGTCTCGTACAGGCCGCGCAGGTTGTCGGCCGACTGCACGCCCGGCTGCTGCACGGCGTAGAAGCCGGCGGTGGCGTTCTGCCAGCAGTCGAGGGTGGCGCCGGCGATCGGGTTGCCGTCGCGATCGGTGATCCGTCCCCGGATCACGACCCGATCGCCTTCGTCGGGATCGACCAGCATCGACTCGCCTTTCGCCCGGCGCGGCGATCCGGGCACGTAGAAGGGGCCCAACACCGTGTTCTCGGTACTGCCCTCGGAGCCGTCGTGGGTGAGCATCTCGACCAGCGTCGACACGCCCAGGGTGTCGGACAGAAGGATGAATTCCTGTCGGGTGTCGTCGCACTTCTGCCCGGTGGCCGTGAGGAACTGGATGCCGGCGAACCACTCGTCGCGCTGCAGGTTTACCTCCTCGGCGAAGGCGTGCAGGTGACGGATGGCGGCCTCGGTGATCTCCCTGAGCCGCGGGTTCTCCGACTTCTGGTAGCGGGAGAGCACCTCCTCCAGCAGCTCGGTGTGGGCCTTGTCGGTCATGGGTGACCCCCCTGTGATGGCACGGGTAACGCTATTGGGGTGGCGCGACGGGATTCTCGCCGGCCACGAGCCGCCGGGCCCGCTCGGCGAAGCTGTCCCGGCTGTCGGGGTGGGTGAGCACGTAGAAGCGGTTGGCCTTCACCGCGTCGAGCACCTGAGCGGCGACGTCGGCCGGTTCGAGCGCCAGCGTGGCCAGCTGCGCCCGCCGGCGGGCCTTGTAGTCGGCGATCTCGGCCAGCTTGTCGGTCTCGATCGTGTACGCGAACCGCTCGGGCCGGTTGCGGTCCCACGTCGAGATGTTGGTGCGGGTCCAACTCGGACAGAGCACCGACACGCCGACGTGACTGCCCTCGGCCTCGAGCTCGAAGCGCAGGGTCTCGCTCAACGCCACCACCGCCGCCTTCGACGCGTTGTAGGGGCCCATGCGGGGCAGAGGGACGAGCCCCGCGACCGAGGCGGTGTTGACGATGTGGCCATGGTCGTTGGCGCGCAGCCGGGGCAGGAATGCCTGGAGGCCGTGAACCACGCCGAACAGGTTGACGGCGATCACCCACTCGAAGTCCGCCGGCGGGAGCTCGGCGATGGGCAGCCCTCGGCTGCCCACGCCGGCGTTGTTGCACACCAGATGGACGTCGCCGTAGTGCGCGAGCGTGGTCGCCGCCAGGGCGTCGACCTCGGCGGCGACGCTGACGTCCGTGGGGACGGCCAGCACGTCGAACCCGGCCGACGCCATCTCGTCGGCGGCCCCTTGGAGCACGGGCCGCTCCACGTCGGCGAGCACCACCTTCATTCCTTCGGTGGCGAACCGGTCGGCCATCGCCCGCCCGATGCCAGACGCCGCCCCTGTGACGACGGCGACCTTTCCGGCGAGATCGTCCACTAGACACGCAGGAGGTACGCCGAGTGCAGCAGCTCGGGCCGTTCCTTGAGCTCCTGGGCCGTGCCCTGGTACCGGATGCGGCCGCCCTCGAGGATCGACGCGTTCTGGGCCAGGCCGATCGCCACGTGGGCGAACTGCTCGATGAGCAGCACGCCGACGCCCGACTCGGCGACGGCCGCAAGGGTCGGGACGAGGCGCTTCACCACCAGCGGCGCCAGGCCGAGCGACAGCTCGTCGACCAGCAGCACCTTGGGCCGGGAGACGAGGGCCTGCGCCAGCACCACCATTTGCTGCTCCCCGCCCGACAGGGACCGGCTGGTGGTGTCCCACCGCCGCTTCAGCTCGGGGAAAAGCTCGAGGGCGTAGGCGACTCCCGCCTCGGCCGCCTCGCCGTCCAGGGCGTAGGTGGCGACGCGCAGATTGTCGGCCACCGACAGCTCAGGGAGCAGGCGGCGGCCTTCGGGGACGACGGCGACGCCGGCCCGACGGACTCGCTCGGGTCGGCGGCGGGTGAGGTCCTCGTCGCCCAGCAGGACCTGCCCCGCCGCGGGGCGCAGCACTCCCGCCACCGTCAGCACGAGCGTGGACTTGCCGGAGCCGTTCGGGCCCAGGAGCGTGGTGACCTGTCCGGGCGGGATCTCGAGCGACACACCCCGGAGCACGAGCCGGCCGCCCCGCTGCACCGACAGCCCGGAGATCCGGAGGCCGCTCACGCCACCTCCTCGGTACCGAGGTAGGCCCGGATGACCTGTTCGTCGCGCAGCACCTCGGCCGTGGGCCCCGACGCGATGAGGCGGCCGAAGTCGAGGACGGCCGTCGTGGTGCAGCACGCCGACACCAGGCTCATGTCGTGGTCGACGAGGATGACGACGGCGCCGATCTCGGACGGGATGCGTTGGATCACCCGAGCGAGATGCTCGGTCTCTTCGTCTGGCAGCCCCGCCCCGGGCTCGTCCAACAGGACCAGCCGCGGGCTCCCCACCACGGCTCGGGCCAGCTCGACCAGGCGCCGCTGACCGCCGCCCAGGCCGCCCACGGGCCGGGCGGCGACGGCGTCGAGGCCGACGAACCTGATGGCGTCGGACACCTCTTGGCGCCGGCCCGCTCGCGAGCCACCGGCGTGCTCGTGCACGAGCCGCACGTTGTCGAACACCGACAGATTGGCGATGGCCTGCTCGGTCTGGAACGTGCGGCGCAGCCCCCAGCGGGCCCGCTTGAAGTCGGGCATGGCCAGCAGGTCCTGGCCGAAGGCCTGCACCCGCCCCGACATCGGCCTCACGAACCCGCTCAACACGTTGAAGAAGGTGGTCTTGCCGGCCCCGTTGGGTCCGATCAACCCGCACGTGCCGCTCTCGAAGGTGACGGTCATGCGGTCGATGGGGATGACGCCGCCGAACCGCACGGTGAGGCCGTCGACGTCGATCACGTGGGCGCCTTGGACCGGAACAACCCGGCGATCTTGCGGCCCAACTTGGCCATGTCCTTCGGGAACTGGTCGACGACGCCGCCCGGTGCGGTCAGCAGAACTTGCAGGAGCCCGATCCCGAAGAGGATGGTGAGGAGCTCGGAGGACACGCCCCAGTAGTCGAGCAGGGCCGGCAGGAACCGCAGGAAGAGGGCGGCGATGACGGCGCCGAAGAGGTTGTAGACGCCGCCCATCAAAACCACGGCGAGCAGGATGACGGAGCTCTGGACCGGGAACTGGTTGATGTTGACGCCACCGGGCGCCGCCGCCAGTAGCCCGCCGGCGATGCCGGCCATGAACGACGCCAGCGCGAACGCCCACAGCTTGTAGAGGACGGTGTTCACACCCGCCGACAGGGCGGTGGCCTCGCTGTGGCGGATGGCCGCCCACGCCCGGCCCGGCTTGTTGCGGACGTGGAAGAGGGCGAAACCGAACATGATGAGCGCCACCACGATGCAATATCGGTAGTAGCCCGTGTCGGAGGTGGCCAGCGCCGGCCGGGGCAGGCGGGAGGTGGCGCCGCCGGCCGCCGAGTTGCCGAAGAAGCCGCTGCCACCGTTGGGGAACTGGGTGACGCGCAGCAGCACGGTGATGGCGCCCGCCGCCATCAGGGTGATCAGCGCGAGGTAGAGGCCGGACAGCCGGAGGGCGGGGAGGCCGATCAGCACACCGGCGAGGCCGGTGACGACGCCGGCGATGAGGACGATGAAGGGGAACGGGATCGAGGTGGCGTAATGAAGCCGTAGGGCGACCCAGGCGCCCACCGCCAGCAGCACGAACTGGCACAGCGACACCATGCCCACCCGGCCGATCAACAGCCCCAGCCCCAGGGTGAGGATGCTGTAGATGACCACGGCGATCATGATCTGCATCCAGTAGCTGGTGAGCAGTGGGGGCAGGCCGAAGAGGGCGAACAGCACGAAGGCCGTCGTCGCCGCCATCTGCAACGGCTTCCGGAGCGAGCCACGCGGCCTGCCGGCGCGCGCCTCGAGCTCGGTCGCCGGTGTCGGCTCGATCTCCTCGATGGTGTGCACAACGTCTGTCATGTCCGCACCAGCACCTGACGCTTCCGAGCGAACCACAGCAGGGCGATGATGGCGAGCACGAACGGCGTCATGTTGCGGTAGTCGGCCAGGTTCGGGTCGGTGAACGCGGTGAGGCACGACTGCACGATGCCGATCACGAACCCGGCGGCCAGCGTGATCCACAACGACTTCAGCTGGCCGATGAGCGCCGCCGCCAGCGCCGGGATGACGAGGAACGTCAGGCCGGCGATGTCGAGCGACACGAGGTTGGCGAGCAGCAGGCCGGCGGCCCCGCACAGCAGCCCGGAGCCGAACCAGGCGGCCGCCTCGACCCGCCGCACGGGCACGCCGAGGGTGGCGGTGATCTCCCGGTCGTTGGCGAGGGCGCGCATTGCCGTTCCCACCTTCGTCGCCCGGAGGAAGACGGCGGTCCCGATGGTGACGAGGATCGGGAACGCCACGCCGATCACCTGGGTCCAGCTCACCTGGACGCCGGCCACGTCGAAGTTCCACTTGCTCGTGGGCAGGGTGATCGAGTGGGGCAGCGGGCCCCACAGGTACTGCATCAGCCCCAGCAGGATGAGCAGCAGGCCGAGGGTGGCGGTGGCTTTGATGAGCGGGTCACGGGGCGCGAACGGCGGCCCGAACACCGCTCCGTAGAGGAGGGTGGCCAGGCCGCCGAACAGCACGCACGCCAGGTAGGCGACGACCTCGGGCGTCCCCCATTCGATGAGCGACCAGGCGATCAGCGCGCCGGTGGCGCCGACGGCGCCGTAGGCCAGGTTGAGCACGCCGGTGGCGCGGTAGAGCACCACCAGCCCGACGCCCGACATGGCGAAGACTCCGCCGAGGGCCAAGCCGAGGACGAGGAACGGCTTGATCGTCTCCAGGTCAGGCATGGGTCGGGTCCGTCACCCCTTGTTGAGTCCTAGCGACTGCTCCTTGGCGCGAATGGCGCTGAGCGGGTTGGACGGCATGGCGGCGATGTCGAAGCACTGCTCGAGTTGCACCATGTTGCCGTCCTTCGGAGCCACGGTGAGGTCGACGTTGTTCGACACGTTCGAGCCCGTCGTGCTGTCGTAGTACCAGGGCTTGCACCAGATGTCGCTCTTGAAGTTCTTCACGGCCTTGAACGCCGAATTCACGCTGTCCTTGGTGATGTCGCCCTTGATGCTCATGAGGGCGTCGGTGGCGACCCGGCCGGCCAGATAGCCCATCTGGGCGAAGCTCGAGCTGGGGATGTCTGAGCGGTACTTCTGCCGGACCTCGTTCATGTGGTTCTGGTCGGGCTTGCCCGAGTCGAGCACGTTGAACTCGGCGTTGATGAGGAACTTCCCGTTCCACGCCGAGCTCAGCGCCTTGGCCACCGACGGATCGTTCGGCGGCGTGGAGCTGGCCCAGATCACCTTGTCGATGAGGCCCTGCTGCTCGATGGCCTGCAGGAGCGGTACCACCGTCGGGCCCGTGTAGTCGAGCACCACGCCGCCACCGTCGCCGGCCGCCTGCACGAGCTTCTGGGCCACGCCGGCGGGATCGTTGATGGGCACGTCCTCGAAGTCGCTGACGCCTTGCATGCCGTTCTGCTTCGCGAAGTCGACGACGCCGCTGTTGATGACGTCGAAGCCGGGCTGGTTGGGCGAGCTGACCACGATCTTGCCCTTGGCGCCCTTGCGCACGGCCGCCTGGGCCCCACCGAGGCTGGAGTAGTACGGGCCCATGTTGACGGCCGAGTAGTTCGGGCTGGTGAAGCAGGCCTGGTCCACCCCGGCGATGATCAGGTAGTAGCCCTGCTTGGCGTAGTAGTCCTTGTTGACGCTGCAGTCGATGACGCTGGTGCTGCCGACGATGCCGAGCACCTTGTCCTGCTCGATCAGCTTCGTGGCCTTCGACGCCATCTCCTGCGGGTCGACGTGCTCGTCCTCGGCGATGTACTGGATCGGGCGGCCGTTGATGCCCCCGTTGTCGTTCACGCAGTCGAAGTAGGCCTTCGTCATGCCGGTGATCCATGTGAAGTCGATCCCGGGCACGTTGGTGGCGATGCCGCCGATCTTGATCGGATCGCCGGTGGCCTTCTGACCGGTGCCGGCCCCGCACTTGCCGGACGCCTGCAGGTTGCCACCGCCGCCTCCACCTGACGCCGCCGTGGTGGATCCCCCCGATGCGGCGGAGGTGGTGGCGCCCGCCGTCGTGGTGGCGCCCGCCGTGGTCGTGGCACCGCCACCCCCCGCCGCGGCCGTCGTGTTCGACGACGAGCTGTTGTCGCCTCCGCACGCCGCGAGCAGAAGGGCTCCTGCTCCCGCGATCACCAACAGTGGACGCCTCATGTGTTCCTCCCCCAAGGCCGACGGCGTTCCCCCACGCCAACGCCGTTCCAGGCGCGACGACGACCGCAACGTACAACCCACGCTGGAAGCAGGCAAGATTTTCGCACGATGGTTCGCTCTGCGAACGCCGAGGTATCAACCTCCCTGAGATGAAGGTTCTGACGAAGGTGAGGGCGCGCTACCCGCCTCAATCCTCGTCAGAATTGGCGGTGTTCGCCCCCTGCGAACGCGAGGCTGGTGCGGCGGGAGGTCCGGCCGGACACTGAAGCCGTCACATGGCGCCGAGGGGGCCGCATGAGCGAGCACGCTGAATCAGCAACCACCGTGGCGGCGACGGGGGGTGTCCTGCTGGTGGGCAGCGTCCCCCTCGGCAGCGCCGAGGAGGTCTTCCAGCGCATGGCGGCCGAGCTGGGGGACCGCATCGACCGCGTCCCCGACGGTGAGACCGGGCCGCGGTCCGACTGGATCGTGTGGCAGTACCCGGTCCTGAGCTCGCGCCCCGAGTTCGAGGTGTGCCCGCCCGGTGACGACCCGCACCGCGCCCTGCCCCGCCTGCGCGTGCGGGACGGCGCGTCCTTCGACGAGCTCCGCTTCGACGACCTCGGCTACGCCCACGCCGCCATCTCGTCGTACCGCGTCTTCGCCCGCCGCAAGCGTGACGGCCTGATTCCCGCCCGCTGCCGGTTCCAGGTCTCGCTGCCGACGCCGCTGGCTCCGATTGCCGCCTTCGTGGCGCCCGAGGACCAGGCCCGCGTCGAGCCGCTGTACGAGGCGAGCATGATGCGTGAGCTCGCCACGATCTTCTCGTCCGTCCCGCACGACCAGCTGGCCGTGCAGTGGGATACCAACTTCGAGTTCGCCATGCTCGACGGCGTGATGCCGACGTGGTTCGACGACGTCCGCTCCGGCATCGTCGAGCGCCTCGTGCGTCTCGGCCGGAGCGTGCCGCCCGGCGTGCAGCTCGGGTACCACTTCTGCCACGGCCACGAGCGCCACCATCGAGACCGGCCCTACAACGCCCAGCCGTTGGTCGAGATCGCCAACGCACTCTCGCTCAGCTTGAGCCGGTCGCTCGACTGGATTCACCTGCCCGTCCAGGAGGGACGGGTCGACCTGCGGTTCTTCGAGACGCTGGGTGGCCTCTCCCTGCGGCCCGAAACCCGGCTGTACCTGGGCCTGCTTCATCCCTCGGACGGCGTGGTCGGCGCCCGCAGCCGGATCGTGGCGGCCCAGCGGTTCGTCCACGACTTCGGCGTGGCCACCGACTGCGGCTGGGGCCGGCACCGGTTCCAGGACGTGGAGGGCCTCATCGAGCTGCACCGCTCCGTCAGCGTGCCGACGGTGACCGAGGGCCGCGACGTTCGCCCGTTCGAATGGCCCGAGGGATGGGAGCGCATCCCCCAGGAGGACTGGACCCACGAGCCCGTCGACGCCTTCGGCACCGCCTACGACAGCGTCGACCGCCATGGCTGGTACCGCAACCTCGATCCCACCGTGGAGGAGCTGTCGTATCTCCTCGCCGACGGGGAGATCCTCGTCGACTATTCCGGCGGCACCGGTATCCTCCTCGATCGCCTGAAGCTACGGGTCTTCGAGACCCAGGTCGGCGCCGTGATCGTCGACAGCTCGCCCAAGTTCCTGCGGGTGGCGTTGGAGAAGTTCCGCGACGACCCCAAGGTCGGCCTGCGGCTGTTGCGCTTCCTGAAGGACGAGAAGCGGCTCGAGCGGCTCGACGAGGTGCTCGGACCGCAGCTCCTGGAGCGTGGAGTCGACGTGATCGCCTCGACCAACGCCATCCACCTGTACCCCGACCTGGCCGACACCGTCGCCTCCTGGGTCCGGTGCCTCCGGCCGGGCGGCCATGTGCTCGTCAACTCGGGGAACATCCGCAACCCGCGGGCCCGGCGCAGCGAGTGGATCCTCGACGAGACGGTGTGGGTGGTGGGCGACCTGGCCGAGGGTCTGGTGCGGACGGATCCCGCCTACGCCGCCTACCGGGCCGACCTCGACGACGCCGACCGGCTGAAGGCCCATGCCACCTATCGCGACAAGGTGTTCCTGTTGCCGCGCCCGCTCGACTTCTACCTCGAGACGTTCGAGCTGAGCGGGCTCAAGGTGGAGTCGGTGCGGGAAGCGAGCATCGAAGCCCGGGTGGCGGACTGGTACGAGTTGCTCTCCACGTACAACGACGCCGTGCTCGGGTGGGTCGGCGGGACCGAGAAGATCGACGGCGTGAAGCCGACGCCCGACGCGGTCGCCGACCGGTTGAAGCTCATCCGCCACGCCATGGACGTGCTGTTCCACGGGCGGCCCACGTTCCAGGCGTGCTGGACGTACATCACGTGCGAGAACGGCCGATGACCGTCTCTGCGTCGCCGGCCTCCGCGCCGCTTCGGCCGAGCCGAACCGTGGCGATGATGCGGCTACCGTCGCCGGTGTCGGACCAGTCCACGGGGGGACTCGTATGAACCGCAGCACCGATCGGATCCTCACCACGCACGTCGGCAGCCTGGCCCGGCCGACAGAGCTTCTCGACACGATGAAGGAGAAGGAGAACGGCCGACCGTACGACCACGATCTGTTCGACCGCCAGGTGCGCGACGCCGTCGCCGACCGGGTGCGGCGCCAGGTCGAGGCGGGCATCGACATCATCACCGACGGCGAGATGAGCAAGGTCAGCTTCCTCGGCTACGTGAAGGACCGCCTGGGCGGCTTCGAGGTCGACACCGGCGACACGCGGATGGCGCCGTCGTGGCAGAAGGAGGTCGACGACTTCCCCGAGTACTACGCCGACTACTTCAAGAAGTACGCCTCGACGGTGAGCCCGCTGCGGCGCATCATCTGCAAAGGTCCCGTCAGCTACGTCGGCCAGTCGCTGCTGCAGACCGACATCGCCAACCTGAAGGCGGCGGCGGCGAACTACGACGTCGCCGACGTGTTCATGCCGGCCACCGGCCCGAGCGGCTTCGGGCGCAACGAGTACTACCCGACGCACCAGGAGTACCTCCACGCCGTGGCCGAGGCCATGCGGGAGGAGTACCTCGGCATCGTCGACGCCGGTTTCATCCTCCAGGTCGACGACCCGTTCCTCATCGACATGCTGAGCGACCCGTCCTACGACAAAGAGGAGCGGCGGCGCCAGGCGTCCGTGCACGTGGAGGCGCTGAACCACGCGCTGCGGGGCATTCCGACGGAGAAGATCCGCCACCACACGTGTTACGGGCTCAACCACGGGCCGCGGATGAACGACATCCCGCTCACCGAGGCGGTGCCGTTCATGCTGTCGATCAACGCCGGCGCCCACAGCTTCGAGGTCGCCAACCCCCGGCACTACCACGAGTGGCGGCTGTGGGAGGACGTGAAGCTGCCCGAGGGCAAGATTCTCATCCCCGGACTGATCGGGCATGCCACCAACTACGTCGAGCACCCTGAGCTCATCGCCGACTACATCGTCAAGTACGCCGGCCTCGTCGGCCGGGAGAACGTCATCGCCGGAGCCGACTGTGGCTTCTCGTCCCGGGCGAGCTACGCCCCGGAGGTGCACCCGACGGTGGTGTGGCCGAAGTTCCACGCCCTCGCCGAAGGCGCCGCCCTGGCGAGCAAACAGCTCTGGTCGTAGCCGCCCCATACCGTTCTCGTCACGCCAGCGTGCGGTTTTCGCTCACTGGCGTGACCAGAGGCCCGTTCAGCCGGCGACAAGGGCGGCCAGGGCGGCGCCGAGCTCCCAGCAGGCGTCGATGTCGGCGCGAGCCGGCGGGCCCGTCACCGACACCGGGGCTTGCGCCTGGCGCCACTGGAGGCCGGTCGTGATGACCTCGATCGCCTTGAGGGCGCCCGTCGTGTCGTTGTTGCCGTGCACGTAGACCCCGTAGGGACGCCCCGCCGTGGCCGTGAGGCACGGGTAGTAGATCTGGTCGAAGAAGTGCTTCAGGGCGCCCGAGATGTAACCGAGGTTGGCCGGCGTGCCGAGGAGGTAGCCCTCGGCGCCGAGGACGTCCACGGCGCTCGCCGTGAGGGCGGGCCGGGCCACGACATCGACACCTCGTAGCCGGGGATCGGTGGCTCCCGACCAGACGGCGTCGAACAGCGTGTGCGTGGCCGGCGAGGCGGTGTGGTGGACGATGAGGAGCGTCGGCACACTGCCAGCCTCGCGCCGGTACCGTGGGGGAGTGGCTCGGTCCAATCCGGCTCGCGCCGCCGGGCGCCTGGTGAAAGCGATGACGGACGGCACCCTCGTGGCGCGGGCCAAACAGGGCGCCGCCTCCATCAAGGCCGAGTACGACGCCGGGCGCCACGGCGACGACACTCCCGTCGCGCCGATCTGGCCGACGGCGGCCCAGTTGCTCCACGGCGTGCTCGCCAAGTTGCAGTCGCTGCGAAAGGGACCGGCACCCGGCGCCAATGCCGACGCCGAGCTCGACGCCGAGGCCGAAGAGGTGGCCGAAGCGCTCGGCACCGTCGACTGGGCGAAGGTGCGGGCCGACACGTCGCGGCGCACGGGCGATGCCGCCCGGGCCATGCGGGACATGGCGGCCCAGGTCGACTGGGCCAAGGTCCAGCCGGTGGCGGCGCAGGTGTCGAGCGCACTCATCGCCGCCGTGGCCTCGGGTCGCCTCCCCGTCGGCGGCCGCCTCACCACCACTGTGGCTCGCGCCATCGCCGATCAGGGCGGTCTGGCCCAGCGGGTGGCCCAGACCCTCGACCAGAACCGCAGCGCGCTGCCGCCCGACTTCCGTCAGGCGATCGACACCACCTCCACCGAGGCGACCTGACGTCAGGCCGGCCGACCGTCCAGGTACACGACGCCCTTGGTCCCGTCGACGGTGACGGTCTGGCCGCTCTTGATGACGACCGTGCCGACCTGTGACCCGACGACGGCGGGCAGGTCGAACTCGCGGGCCACGATGGCGCAGTGCGACAGCACGCCGCCGACGTCCGACACGACGGCGCCCGCCACCGAGAACAGCGGCACCCACGGCGGCAGCGTCATCTCGCACACCATGATCTCGCCGTCCTCGAGATCGCCCGCCTCGGCCAGGGACCGCACCACGCGGGCCGGGCCGGTGTAGGCGCCGGGCGATCCGGCGACGCCGCGCAACACGTTGGGATCGGCGTTTTCCTCGGGTGGCACCATGCCGAGCAATCGGTACACGAGGGCGTCCATGAACGGGTCGGGCGTCTCGGGCGGCGCCGGCGGTGTGCCCAATGCGCCCGGCGGCACGACCTGGCTGGCCCGCTCGAGGCTGGCCCGGCGGTCGCCGACGACGTCCCGTCGGTCGCCGTCGTTCGTGAGGGCGTCGACGAGCTCGTCGCGGTACAGGTAGAAGACGTCGTCGGCGCGGTCGATCACCCCCTTGGCCACCAACCGCTCGCCGACGGCCAGGGAGAAGCGCCGGAACACGCTGATGAAGAGCTGGTCGATGTAGAAGGCGTGATCCTCCGTGAGCGGGAAGCTGTACTGGGCCGCCTCATAGAGCTTCTCGAGCCGCCGCAGCGTGTCGGGGTCGTCGGCCAGCTTGGCGCGCATGTCGGCGAGCAACTTCTCGCGTTGGGCCACCTTCCGCTGGTACTGCGCCTCCGGGTCCTCGCTGTCGGGAAGCTCCATGTAGGCGGCGATGCTGGCCAGCGGGATCGACGGATCCTCGCGCCACGGCACGTCGGCCAAGTCGTACACGGCGTCGCTGCGCCAGCCGTACTCGAACAGGAACTCGTCGAGCTGCTTGCGGAACGCTCGGCCGTCCTCGGTGTTGTCGAGGGCGTCGAGCAGCTCCTGGCCCGACAGGGTTTGGAACTGCTCGCGGAGCACGGGGCTGTTCTTGGCCACCCGGCTCAGGTCCCACATGCGTTTGCCGGCGTCGACGGGCTTGGTGCGGAACCCCTGAAGCGTCTGGTACGACTCGGTGGGATCCGACGGCTGCATGACCTTGTCGTAGAGGTCGCAGAAGGCGCTGCTCGACAGCAGCACGAAGTTGATGTGACCGTGGATCCACCACTGGTGGCGCATCTGGTCGGTGAGCTCGTCGAGCTTGGCCACCATCTCGGCGTCGCTCAGCCCGGAGTAGTCGGCCGTCTTCAGCGGCACGTTGGTGGCGATGACCTGTGGCTTCCAGGTCTCTTCCCACGTGCGGCCGACGCCCGGCACCTTCTCGGCCAGCTTGTCGTGATAGCGGGTCATGCGGTCGGCGATCTCCGCCTCGTCGGGGATGGGGTGGAACGACACGTAGAAGTAGTGGTTGACCTCCTTGTGGGTCACCATGACCGGGCAGTCGTACTCGGCCTGAGCCTTGGTGAAGCCCTCGCCGAGGGTCTTCACGACGAGGTCGAACGACAGGGGCGTCACCGGCCTCGGCGCGTGCATCTTGTCGAGGGCCCAGAAGCCTTCGATCTCGTCCGGCTCCGGGAAGACGATGTCGGTCGTCGCGCTCACGTCGAACCCCCCTGTTCGAATACCGCACGCCTGTGCGGCTACCCCGTCGGGATCAAGATAGCAATGCGCACGGCGGGTACCGTGAGGTCACCGTGGGCCAGGCATCCGACCGAGACGACCGCCTGGTGCTGCTCGGCACGGCGGGAGGATCGAACCCGAAGGCGACGCGCTCCGGCTACGCCAATGCCGTCGTCGTCGGTGACACGGCCTACCTCGTCGACTGTGGCGAGGGCGTCCACCGCCAGCTGTGGCGGGCCGGTCTGACGGCCAACCCGAACTTCGACGCCCGCCGTCCCTTTGTCGGCGCCATCTTCCTCACGCACCTGCACGCCGACCACATCATGGATATGGCCAACATCTTCCTCGGCAGCTGGCCGCCCCGACCGATCGACGTCTACGGCCCGGCCTCGGCGAACGCGCCGCGGCTGGGGACGGTGCCCGACCTGGTCCATCCGGCGGTGTTCCCGGACGAACCGGCGCCGGGCCTGGCCGCCACGATGGACCATCTGCTGCGCGCCTTCGCCTACAACATCAACGTCCGCATCGCCGACGAGGGCCGCTCGAACGTCACCGAGTCCATCCGCATTCACGAGCTGAGCGACATCGGCACCGACCCCGTCGTCATCTATCCCGACGACGACCGGGGCGTGCGGGTGAGCGCGGTGCTGGTCCAGCACGCCCCGGTGTTCCCGGCGTTCGGGTTCCGGTTCGACACACCCCGCGGCTCGGTGGCCTTCTCGGGCGACACCGGCCCGTGCGACGCCGTCGTGCGGCTCGCCCACGGCGCCGACCTCCTCGTCCACGAGGTCATCGACATCGATCGGCTGACCGCTCGCCTCACCCGTCTGCCCAACTACGAGGCCATCCGCAACCACCTGTCACGGTCGCATTCGGCTCCTGAGGACGTCGGCACGATCGCCACCCGGGCCGGCGTCGGCACGCTCGTGCTGTCCCACCTCGTTCCGGGCGACGACGAGATCGCCGGAGCGGAGTGGGAGGCCCGGGTCCGGCCGACCTTCGCCGGCCGGATCGTGTGTGGCACCGACCTCGACGAGTTCCCCCTCAACTCCCTGTTTCACGCCAGTTCAACGACCGCAGAGGTCGTCAAACAAGCGTGAAACCCGGGGGGAGCCAGAGCGAGCCTCAGAACCCTTCGGGCGGGCCGATCGACGAGGCCTCGGGGCCGAAGGCGGCGACGTAGCGGGGGTGAACCTCCGCCCATTGGGCGCGGGCGTCGCCCGCGGCGGTGCCGGCGAGCTCGCACTCGAGCTGGTCGAGGCAGACGTGCCAGCCGGCGCCGTCCCGAGCCGCCTTGCCCTGCTCGGCGAAGGTGTCGATGAGGGTGAGCAGGCAGCCGTCGGCGCGGTCCCGGAGCTCGAAGCGGAGGTTGTCGTCGCCCCAGCGCAGCTCGAGCACCGACGGTGGGTCGAACACGAGCACCTCACCGTCGAAGTCGAGCTCGTCGTGCCCCTCCATGTGGAACTTCAGCGGGGCGCCCGGCGCGAAGTCGCCCCGGACCTCGTCGGGGAACCAGGCCTGGAGGTGTTCGGGTTCGGTGAGGGCGCGCCACACCTTGTCGCGGGCGTGGGCCAGATGCCGCTCGAAGCGGAGCTGCCAGCGGTCGCCGGCGGGAGAGAATGTTCCGTCCATGCCGACTATATTACCATGGAGGCATATAGCTGACAAGGCACATAGGGGCGCCGTCTTTGGGCGATCTGACGCGTCGGAGCGGGTCTTGGCGACGCAGATCGCGCACCAGACCGGCCCGGGTGGGGATGTCAGCATCCCTGATACTGTCCGCGTGGGGGACCGAACGGGGGTAGCGATGCTCAGCAACGATCAGGTGGCTGCCGCCGCGGCGGCCCTGTACCAGGCCGAGGTCGACCACGAGCCGATCACGCCGATCTCCGAGCAGTATCCCGACGCCGACATCGATGACGCCTACCGGATCTCGACGGCGGTCACCGAGCTCAAGCTGAAGGCGGGCCGTCTGGTGAAGGGTCACAAGATCGGCCTCACGTCGAAAGCGATGCGCACGCTCACGGGCGCCACCGAGCCCGACTACGGAACGATGTTCGACGACTGGTTCCTGCTCGAGGGCGGCAAGGTGCCCCGCAGCACGATGAACCGCCCCCTCGTCGAAGTCGAGCTGTCCTTCGTGCTGCGCGAGCCGTTGCCCGGTCCGGGCGTGAACGCCGCCGACGTCATCCGCGCCACCGACTTCGTGCTCCCGTGCATCGAGATCGTCGACACGCGCCAGAAGGGCCGTGGCCCGTCGCCGCTGGTCGACAGCATCGCCGACGCCGCCGCCTGCGGACGGGTGATCCTCGGCGGCCGCCCGGCGCGGCTCACCGACATCGACATTCGGCGCGTCGGCGCCAGCCTGTCCATCAACGGCAGCGTCGAGGAGAGCGGCGTCGCCTCGGCGGTGATGGGCAATCCCATCAACGCGGTGGCGTGGCTCGCCAACAAGCTCCACGAGTACGGCGTCACGCCCGAGGCCGGCCACGTGATCCTGTCGGGCTCGTTCATCAAGGCCATCCCGTTCCAGGTCGGCGACACCGTGGTGGCTCTCTTCGACCCGCTCGGCGAAGTGACCTTCTCCGCCGAGTGACGCCGTGCGGCTCGGCGTGTCGTTCAGCCATCCCGACCTCGGCGACGATCCCGCCTTCGTGAAGGACTTCGCCCAGTCCGCCGAGGGCGCCGGGTTCGACCACCTGCTCGCCGCCGAGCACGTCATCGGCGGCCACCCGGATCGCCTGAAGGGCGAGAAGGTCCACACCTACGACATCCCCTACCACGAGCCGTTCGTGCTCTTCGGGTTCCTTGGGGCCGTCACGACCCGTCTCGAGCTCGTCACCAGCATCCTGATCCTGCCCCAGCGCCAGACGGTGCTCGTCGCCAAGCAGGCGGCCGAGCTCGACCTGCTGACCGGCGGCCGCCTGCGCCTCGGTGTCGGCGTCGGCCGCAACTGGATGGAGTACGAGGCC
>JBKOXV010000291.1:0-13034 GCA_046725105.1 bacterium
CGCCGCGCCCGACCTGTTCGCCGGGTACTTCACCACGTCAATCGAGCCGGACGAACTGCTCGTCGCCGTCCGTTTCCCGCCGTGGCGATCGCGGACTGGGTCCGCCGTCGAGGAGTTCAGCCGGCGCCACGGCGACTTCGCGGTGGCGGCGGTGGCCGCCGTCGTGCGCCTCGACGACGGCGGCGACGTGGCCGAGGCCCGGCTGGCCCTGGCCGGCGTCGACACCACGCCGATACGGGCCGACGGCGCCGAGAAGCTGCTGGCCGGCACCACGCCGTCACCGGCCGTCTGGCGCGAGGCCGGCGAAGCGGCGGCGGCGGACCTCACGCCGCCCACGGATCTCCATGGCACGGCCGCCTATCGCCGCCGGCTCGTACGCGTGCTGAGCGAACGGGCCCTGGCCGCCGCCACCGCCCGCGCCCAGGAGGTTCCGTGACCCGGCGGCCGGTGCGCCTGGTCGTGAACGGCGTGGCGCGGGAGCTCCTCGTCGAGCCGCGTCGCACGCTGGCCGACGCCTTGCGCGACGGCCTCGACCTGACGGGCACCCACCTCGGGTGCGAGCACGGGGTGTGCGGCGCGTGCACCGTCCTGCTCGACGGCGCCTCGGCGCGGTCCTGCCTCGTGCTGGCCGTGCAGGCCGACGGTCGTGAGGTGACGACGATCGAGGGCCTCGAGCGCGACGGCGAGCTCCATCCGGTCCAGCAGGGTTGCTGGGAGCGCCACAGCTTCCAGTGCGGGTTCTGCACGCCCGGCTTCCTCCTCGCCGCCGTCGAGCTCCTGGCGGACCAGCCGCAGCCGACCGACGAGGAGGTGCGGGCCGCTCTGTCGGGGAATCTCTGCCGGTGCACGGGCTACGAGAGCATCGTGGCCGGCGTGCTACGGGCGGCGGAGCTGATGCGAGAGAAGGAGACGACGTGAAGTACGCCCGCCGGGACGGGGTGCGGCTCGCCTACGTGGAGGGCGGACGCGGCGATCCGCCCGTGCTGCTCGTGCACGGCATGTTGGGGACGCACCGGCTGATGGCGCCGTTGTACGACCACCTCGTGAGCCGTCATCGTGTCGTGTCGGTCGATCTGCGCGGCCACGGCGCCAGCGACAAGCCCGAGGGCGACTACGGCAACGAGGTCTTTGCCGAGGACTTCCTGGCCTTGTTCGACCAGCTGCATCTGGAACGGCCGGTCGTGGTGGGTCACAGCTTCGGGGGCAGCGTGCTGCTCTATCTGGCCGCCGAGCACCCCGAGGCGGTGGGCGGGCTGGTCGTGCTCGACTCCGGCGTCCGCTCGGCGGCGGCCAGGACGGCGGAGCTCGGCCCGCCCAGCGACGCCGCCGATGCCGCGCCCACCCGGTCGAGCGACTTCTTCCTGAACCGGCTCTTCGGGCCGGACGACCCGCCGGCGATCCGTGAGCAGTGCGTCGAGGAGATCAGGCTCGTCCCCGCCTACGCCTCGAGCGCCATGCAGCGCACCGTGGTCGGTTTCGACGCCGCCGAGGCGGCCGAGCGCTGCCGGGTGCCGACGCTGTTCATCCTGGCTGACGAGCCGTTCACGGACCGGGAGACCCTCGATCGGCTCGGGCCCAACTGGCGCGTCGCCAAAGTGGTGGGCTCGGGACACTTCATCCAGCTCGTCGTGCCCGCCCAGGTGAACGCCATGATCGACCGCTTCGTCGAGCTGTTGCCGGTGACGTGATGGTGACGCGGCTCACCGGTACGAGCGTCCGGCGCGTCGAGGATCGCCGCCTGCTGACCGGCCAGGGCCGGTACGTCGACGACGTACGGCTGCCAGGCATGTTGCACGCCGCCTTCGTCCGGAGTCCTCATGCCCATGCCCGCTTGATCAGCATCGACACGTCGGAGGCGCGGGCCGTCCCCGGCGTCGACGCCGTCCTCACCGACGCCGACCTGCGCGGCGTCGTCGCCGACCTCGACCCCACCCAGATGCCCAATCTCGTGGCGCCCACCTATCCGGCACTGGCTCGGGACAAGGTGCGCTTCGTCGGCGAGCCCGTCGCCGTCGTGATCGCCGAGTCCAGGTACGTGGCCGAGGACGCCGCCGGCGCGATCGACGTCGGCTACGAGCCGTTGGCACCGGTGGTCGACATGGACGATGCCATGGACGACGGCGCGCCGCGGCTGTTCGACCACATCGGGACCAACGTCGTGCATCGCAGCCTCCACACCTACGGCGACCCGGCGTCCGTGTTCGAGTCGGGCCCTCGCGTCGTGTCGGAGCGGTTCCTCCAGCACCGGCACGCCAACGTGCCGATGGAGGGGCGGGGCGGTGTCGCCGCTTACTCGCCCGGCGACGGCGTCCTCGAGTACTACACCGCCCACCAGGCGCCCCACGGCCTGCGGATAAAGCTCGCCGGCCTCCTCGGGCAGCCTGCCCATCTGCTGCGGGTGCGCTGCGGTGACATCGGGGGCTCGATCGGCCAGAAGGGCGGCATCGGCCGGGAGGACGTGATCGTCTGTGCCGCGGCGCGTCTGCTCGGCCGCCCGGTGAAGTGGATCGAGGACCGCAACGAGAACCTCACCGTCGCCGGCCAGGCGCGCGAGGAGCGGCTGGACGTCAGCGCGGCCGTGGGCGCCGACGGCACCCTCCTCGCCCTGAAGGTCCGGATGGTGATGGACCAGGGCGCCTACCCGCAGCTCGGCTTCCCGGTGTCGGGCTACCCGTCGGTGGTGCGAGCGCTGATGCCGGCCGCCTACCGGCTCGAGCACTTCGAGTTCGAGGCGGTGGTGGTGGCCACGAACAAGGCGTCGTACGTGCCGTACCGGGGGCCGTGGGAGGTCGAGACCTGGGTGCGCGAGCGGCTGCTCGACGTCGTGGCCCGCACGGTCGGCGTCGACCCGGTCGAAGTCCGGCGGCGCAATCTGCTGACCGACGACGAGCTGCCCCGCGAGAGCTGCACGGGCGCCGTGTTGACCGGCATCACCCAACGCCGCACGCTCGACGAAGCGTGCGCCCATGCCGGCTACGACGACTTCCGCGCCCGCCAGGCCGCCGAGCGGGCCGCCGGCCGCTACGTCGGCATCGGCGTGGCCGGCTACGTCGAGCCGGCGCCGGTGCCGCCCAGCCTCATCAAGGCGATGGGGTTCATGGCGGCGCCGCGCACCGTGCAGGAGGCCCGGGCCCGCCTCGAACCGGACGGCTCGCTGACGGTGTTCACCAGCCAGCAACCCCACGGTCAGAGCCACGAGACCACGCTCGCCCAGCTGGCCGCCGACGAGCTCGGCGTACCGATGGATCGTGTTCGCGTCGTGCACGGCGACACGCAGCTGACGCCGTTCAACATGGTCGGTACCGGCGGCAGCCGGGCGGCCACCCTGGCCAGTGGCGCCCTCGTCGGCGTGGCCCGGGCCGTGCGGGGTCGCATCCTGGAGGCGGCGTCGAAGCTGTTGGAGATCGCCCCGGAGGACCTCGAGCTGGTCGACGGGTCGATCGCGGCCCGCGGGGCGCCGGCCCGCGCCGTCAGCCTGGGCTCGCTGGCGGCGGCGACCTATCTGCAGCCGGGCCTGGTGTCCGACGACGGCGCCCTCGGCATCGACGAGCGCTTCGCCTTCATCTCTGGCGAGGGCACCTGGTCACAGGCGACGCACGTGTGCACGGTGGAGGTCGACGTCGACACCGGGCGGGTCTCGATCCTCCGCTACGTCGTCGTGGAGGATTGCGGCTCGATCGTGAATCCCGCCATCGTCGACGGCCAGATCCGCGGGGGAGTGGCCCAAGGCATCGGCGCCGTCCTGCTGGAGCGCTCGGCGTACGGCGACGACGGCCAGTACCTCGCCGGCACGTTCATGGACTACCTGCTCCCCACGGCCACCGACATCCCGCCGATCGAGATCCACCACCTCGAGAGCGAGCCGGTGGCCGAGATCAACTTCCGCGGCGTGGGCGAGGGCGGCGCCATCGGCGCACCGGCCGCCCTCACCAACGCCATTGAGGACGCCCTGGCCCCGTTCGGGATCCGCATCCGCGAGCAGTACCTGCCACCCAGCCGCATCGTCGAACTGCTGACCGCCGCCTCACCCATCGCTCCGAGGTGACGGTTCCACCCCATGGGTGGATTTCCGTCACGTCGGCGCGGTGGGGCTCGGCGGGGGGAGTGGCTCAGCGGGTGCCGGCGGCTGGCCCGCCGAGGGTCTTCGGCGGAACACCGGGCCGCGCTGCCACGGCGTGCCGAGGGCGGGCAGCACGAAACGATCGAGCCCGTACCACCCGGCGACGCGCCACGCCATGATCAGGAACAGCGAGATGATGATGAACAACGGGTTCACACTGACTGTGCCGGCGAAGATGTAGCTGAAGTTCATCACCGCCCCCATGAACGCGGCGATGCCGGTGAAGAGCCCGATGATGAGCAGCACGCCGACGACGAGCTCGCCGATCGCCACCAGCGGGCCCAGCACCTTGTAGCCGTGATCGCGGACCCACTCGAGGAAGTCGACCTACCACGAGTACACGACGTCGGGATGCGGACCCTTCGAGTCCTCCACCGCCGATGCGGCGAAGCCCTGCACGGCGCTGCCCCTGGGGACGGACTGTCCGTTGACCACGCAGGATCGGATCCAGCCGCAGTTCGCCGTGCCCGTCAGCGAGTACTGGTCTTCATCCCAGTCCCAGAACTTCCAGGTGATGGTGCCGCCAAAGGTCTTGCCCCAACCCGACACCAGCCACTCCCAACCCAGGTACAGGCGGAGGAGCAACCAGAACCAGGCGAACTTCGTCGAGGCGAAGAGCCGCCGGGCGATCGGCGGCTCGTCGGAGTAGACGGTTTCGGGCACGCGTCGCTCAGTCGCCGCCCTCGTACTTGAAGGACAGCTTCAGCTTGGCTCGGTAGGCGAGCACCCGCCCGTTCTCGATGTGCATGTCGAGCTGGGCGACTTCGGCGATGCGCAAGTCACGGAGCGACTGTGACGCCCGCTCCACGGCGGCGGCTGCCGCCTTCTCCCAGGACTCGTCGCTGGTCCCCACCAGCTCGATGATCTTGTAGACGCTCTCGGCCATGACGACCTCCTCGTGCACGTTCGGTCCCACCCGGCCATGCAGCAGCGCGACGCCATCGTGCCATAGTTGGGAGGCGCGTCAGGTCAGGCCGGCCCGAGGGCGCGTCGGACGGCGGCGAAGGCGTCGTCGGTGCGTTCGAGGGCGAGGTCGATCTCCTCGTCCGTGTGGGCTGTGGACAGGAACCAGTTGTGCACGGGGTGCAGGTAGACACCGGCCGCCGCCGCCGCCGCCGTGAAGCACCGGCCGCGGGCGACATCGGCGTCGTCGTCGAAGAGCACCATCGGCATCTGCGGCGGCCCGGTCTGCCGCAGCCGCTGCCCGTGGGCGACGGCCTGGGCGGCCAGGCCCTTGCGAAGGCGCTGTCCGGCGCGGGTCACCGCGTTGACGGCGTCGACCTCTTTCAGCGTGTTGATGGTGGCCAGGGACGCTGCCATCGACACCGCCGAGAACCAGAACGAACCGGTAGTGAAGATCCGGGTCGCCGCCTTCCGGCACCGATCGTTCCCGAGCACGGCGGCGAGCGAGTAGCCGTTGGCGACGGCCTTGCTCCACGCGCTGAGATCGGGATCGACGCCCACGGGCTCCCAACTGCCGCCCAGGGCCAGGCGGAAGCCGGCGCGCACGTCGTCGAGCACCAGCAACGCCCCCGTGTCGTCGCACAGCCGGCGGACGCCGCGAGCGAACTCCGGCGACGGGAGCTCCTGGTCGATGCCGACGTCGTGGCGGAACGCCGACACCACCACGGCGGCCAGGTCGTCGCCGGCATCGGCGGCCGCCGCCGCCACGGACTCGAGGTCGTTGTACCGGTAGGAGAGGAGGTTGGCCCGGTCCTCGGGAGTGACGCCCACGGGCGACGGCGTGCACCACGGCGCGGCGCCGTGGTAGGCGCCTTCGGCCACGAGCACCTTCGTGCGCCGGGTGGTGGCCCGCGCCACGGTGACGCAGACGGTGGTGGCGTCGGTGCCGTTCTTGGCGAACAGCGCCCAGTCGGCATGGCGAACGGTGTCGACCAACAGCTCGGCCAGCTCGACCACGACGGGCGCCGGGCCGTTGCCGCAGTCGATCAGGGCCAGCTGCCGGGCCGCGGCCGCGTCGACGACCGGATGGCGATGGCCGAGGATGATCGGTCCGTAGCTGCACATCAAGTCGATGTACTCGTTGCCGTCGATGTCCCAGATGCGCGAGCCCTCGCCCCGGGCGAAGTACTGCGGGAACCCGTCGGGCAGCCGGCTGGCGTCCTGGTGACCCCACATACCCCCGGGAATGACGGCGGCGGCCCGCCGGCGCCAGTCGGCGTCCTTCGTCAGGGCGTGGTCGGCGAGCGTGCTCATGCGACGCCTCCTTCTCCTCGGCGATCTGATGCGCGCCAAGCGTCGTCTATGCATGGGATGCGCACCAGTTGGCGGGCGGGACGCCGGTCAGCGTGTGCTCGGCGGCACCGACGGCTCACAGTAGAAGCTGACGTAGCGCTGGATCCGACCGGCGCCGTCGAGGCTGAGGCTGGAGATGAAGCTCCCGCTGGAGCCGTTGGGCAGCCCGTTCACGACTCCCTCGAACAGGCAGTGCGGTCCCCGCTGGATGCTGGCCAGGATGGCGTGGTCGAAAGTCTGGCGGCCGCGGCGCTGGAAGGCGCCCAGCAGCTCGTCCCGGCCGCGGAAGACGACGCGATCGGCTCCGTCGATGCCGGTATGCCGGTACGGGGGATGGGAGTAGACGACATCGGGGCTGAACTGTTCGACGGCCGTCTCGAAGTCGCCCGTGTCGAGGGCGCTGAAGTAGTCGTGCACGACTTTGGCGGCGTCACCGGGCGCCGGGCCTTCACCGTGAGGGGCGGGCTCGGCCGCCGGTCGGCACATGAAGGCGAGGTACCGGCGGATGCGCCCCTCTGCGTCGAGCTGAGCGCTGGCGACGAACGTCCCGGTTGGTGGCGCCGCGGCCGGGACGCGGACCACGCCCTCGAGGAGGCACGCCGACGACGCGCCCAGGGCGAGCTGCACCTGGTGGCCTTCCGCGACCCGACCGCGCCGCCGGAACCACTCCAGGAGCGCGTCGCGACCCCGCTGGACGGCGCGGGGGCCGGTCTCGATCTCGTCGGCCCGCGGAACGGCATAGACGACGTCGCTCGAGAAGTGCTGCGCGGCATCGTCCATCCGCCCGCGGTCGAGGTCCGCGTAGTAAGCGGCCACCGCCTCGGGGAGCGGGTCGCCGAGCATCAGATCGCGCTGTACCCGCCGTCGGCCGCCACGGCCGCACCGGTGATGAAGGACGCGTCGTCGGAGCAGAGGAAGGCGACGACCGCGGCGATCTCCGCCGGGTCAGCGGGGCGTTTCATGAGAGGCGTGATCTTGGTGGCAGGATGCTCCGGCTGGCTACCGACGTCGGCCCGGAGCTCACGGCTGGTGGCGAAGAGGTTCGTGGCCACGACGCCCGGGCAGACGCAGTTGGCCCGGATGCCGCGGTCGGCGTACTCGGCGGCCAACGCCCTGGTGAACTGCAGCACACCTCCCTTGGACGCGTCGTAGCTCGCTGTGCGGCCGGCGGCGACCAGTGACGCGACCGAGCCGATCGTGACGACGGCGCCCGCCCCGGCTTCGACCAGGTGGGGGAGAGCGGGCTTCACTGTGAGGAACGTCCCGGTGAGGTTGACGCCGATGACCAGTTCCCATTGCTCGAGGCTCAGGGCGTCGGTCGATCCTGCGCCGGTGAGGCCGGCGCACGTCACGACGGTGTCGAGGCCGCCGAACGCGCTGACCGCCTCGTCGACGGCGGCGACCATGGATGCCTCGTCCCGAACGTCGCCGAGAATTGCCACGGCGGCGCCACCCGATTCCTCGATATCGGCGGCCACCGGTTCAGCGGCACCGGGCCGCACGTCGACGACCACCACGCCGGCGCCCTCGCTCGCCAGCCGGCGCGCCGTCGCCCGCCCGATGCCGCTCCCGCCGCCGGTGACCAGCGCCCGCCGTCCCTCCAGGCGACGTGAGGTGAACGTGCTCATGGCCCGGGCCTGACTGATGCGCCTCGGGCAACGAGCCGACTCAGTCGTGACGAGTCGGGTCCTTGCCCGGAACGCGTGCAGTTTCCCGACCCGAGCCGATTGTGTCGGGCCGCGGCCGGCCGGGTCATCACCGCCACTCCACGAGATCGGACAGCCGGTCGGGGGCGCGCGCCGCGTAGTACGCGTGCTGGGCCCGGAAGTGGTCCCGCATGAGACGGGCCGCTTTGGTGGGGTGCCCGCCGGCGACGGCGCGGGCCAGTTCGGCGTGCTCCTCCATGATCGCACCGCGTAGATCGACCGGGTCCATGGTGGAGACGATGTGGTACGTGATGATCTGCGTCACCGCCTGCGTCAGCAGGGTCAGGACGGGATTGGCGGTCAAGGCGTACACGGCCTGGTGGAAGTCGATGGTGTGCTGGTGGTACTCGGGCGAACTGCCCGGCGAGGCGACCTGGAGGAACGGCGCCATCTCGGCGCGGCGCATCGGATTCCTCGCCGCCCGTTCGGCGCACAGCGGCTCGAGTTGCACCTGTGTCTCGAACAGCTCCCCGTACGTGGCCGCGCTGAGGTGGAAATAGAGCGACGCCGTGCGGGCCAGGTGGGCGGGCTCGACCGTCCCGACCACTGGTCCACCGCCCGGCCCCGGCTTGAGCCGGATCAGCCCGTGCACCTCGAGGATGCGGAGCGCTTCGCGCAACGAGGCGCGACTCACCGAATACTGCTCGACCATCTCGACTTCGAGCGGCAGTCGTGCCCCCGTGACCAGTCCCTGCGCCACGATGTCGTGCACGATTTCGAAGGCGACGCGCTCGGCCGTCTTCAACGTGCGCCGCCGGTCTTCACGGTTGATCGAGCCCATCGTCATCCGCGGGCGGCCAGCCGCGCCCCGGCGTGAGGGCACGACCTTCCGTGATGCCATCGATGCGATCATCAGACGCTCACTTCCTCGCAAACATCATGAGGATAGTTTGACACCGGGCGCAAGCGTGATGTCTCATGAAGTCGATGAGGGTCGGGATCACGGCCTACGACATGGATGCCGGCGATCTCGTTCAGCTCGCCACGGCCGCCGAGGAGGTGGGATTCTCGTCGCTCTGGCTCGGCGAGCACGTCGTGTTACCCGTCGGATACTCGTCGGCCCATCCTGCGACGAAGGAAGGCAGCCAAGAGCATCACACGGGACCCATCGTGGCACCAGACACGCGGCTGGTCGATCCGCTGGTCGCGTTGGGCGCGGTGGCCGCGGCGACGACGACGTTGGAGCTCGGCACGGCGATCTACCTGTTGGCCCTACGGCATCCGCTGGTCACGGCGAGAGCCTCGGCGACGCTCCAGGAGCTGTCGCGCGGCCGGTTCCTGCTCGGCGTCGGCACCGGCTGGCTCGTGGAAGAGTTCGCCGCCCTCGGAGTGCCATTCGATGACCGCGTCCGGCGCTTCGAGGAGTCGGTTCAGCTCCTCCGAATGGCGCTGGCGGGCGGGCCGTTCGAACACGACGGGCCGCATTTCAGCACCGGCCGTGTGCAGGTCACGCCCCACGCCGTGGAGGTCCCGCTGGTCTTCGGCGGCAACACCGAAGCGGCCCTGCGCCGAGCGGCGCGCGCTGGCGACGGTTGGTTTGGATCGGGCACTCCGCATTTCGACGAAGCCGTTCGGCTGCGCGATCGCGTGTACGAGCTTCATGGCGAGTCCGGTCGGACCGAGCCGTTCCGGTGCTGGATGCGAGTCGCGTCGTGCGCGCCCGATCTCATGGCCTGTTACCGCGACGCCGGCTTCGACGACATTCTCGTGTGGGCCGACCAGGTCTGGCCGGACACGTACGACCTCGATGGAAAGCGCGATGCGATCGCCGCGGCGGCAAACGCACTCGGTCTGGTCTCGCAGCCCGCCCCGCTGTCTTGACAGCCACGCGAGATCGCCGTTATCATCATGATGAATAGGGCGAGCGCGGGTTGGCCGTTGGCTCGTGACCCGAGGGGGAAGCAAGGTGCGAGCGATCCCGCGACGACCTCTTCGCTGGCTGACACTGGTGGCATCCGTCGGACTCTTCGCCGCCGCGTGCGGTGGCGACAACAGTGGCAGCACAGGAGGTGCGGCCACCACGGTGGCCGCCCCGGTGACGTCGGCGGCCGCGACGAGCACCACGGCCGGAGGAACGGGCGCAGCGAGCACGACGGCGGGAGCGACCGCCACCGCCGCCGGCGCGTCCCTCGACGCCTTGGTGGCGGCGGCCAAGAAGGACGGCAAGGTCACGATCTACTCGAGTCAGGCCCTCGACGGCTTGAACAAGCTGGCGGCCGACTTCGAGGCGGCCTATCCCGGCATCGACGCCGAGGTCGTCCGGGGAATCGACGGCGACCTCGCCCCGAAGGTGGAGGCCGAGCACCAGACGGGCAACGGCATCGCCGATGTGTACGTGAACGCCTCGCTGAGCTGGGTGGAGAGCAAGGCCGGTGCCGGCGACTGGTTCGTACCCGTGACGGCACCGAACCTCGTCGGCCACGGCGAATACGACGCCAAGCAGTATGTGCACCCAGGCAACTACTTCGAGGTCGGCTCGGCCGTGCTCACGCTGGGCTGGAACACCGAGCTCGTCCCCAACGGCGTCAGGGACTACCCCGATCTGCTCGATCCGTCGCTCAAGGGCAAGTTGGGCGTGCCTGAGCCGACGTCGCCGTCCATCGTCGACTTCTACCTGTGGTTGAAGGAGACCTACGGCGCCGACTACATCCAGAAGCTGGCCGCCCAGGAGCCACAGATCTACCCGAGCGCCCTTCCCATCGGTGAAGCGATCGGGTCGGGGGAGATCTCGGCGTCGCCGTACACCGCTCCGGCCACCATCATTCCGGCCAAGGCGAAGGGAGCACCCGTCGAGTTCGCCATCACCGACAAGGGAGCGTGGGGGGCTCGCTTCTTCGGGATGGTGCTGAAGACGGCGCCGCATCCGAACGCGGCCCAGCTCCTCGCCAACTTCATGGTCACCACGAAGGGCCAAGCCGACGTGCAGGCCAACGGCGGCACCGTGCTGCCCAACGTGCCTGGGACGCTCATCACGAACGACAAGGTCCGCAAGCAGGACTTGTCGGCGCTCACTGCCGACAAGGTGGCCGCCTTTCAGCAGGAGTGGAACTCCCTCTTCCGATAGCAGAAGGGCGATCCCATGTCCTACGTTCGCATCGAAGGTCTCACCAAGCACTTCGCCGGTAAACCGCCGACGACGGCGACGGACGACCTCGACCTCGAGATCGAGCAAGGCGAGTTCCTCGTCCTGCTGGGACCGAGCGGATGCGGCAAGACGACGACGCTGCGCTGTCTGGCCGGATTGGAGACGCCCGACACCGGTCGTGTCTCGCTCGGCGACCGGACCGTGTTCGACTCGGCTCGTCGGGTCAACCTGCCGCCCGACAAACGCAGCATCGGGATGGTGTTCCAGTCGTACGCGCTGTGGCCGCACATGACCGTGCGGAAGAACATCGGCTATCCGCTGCGGGCCCGCAAGCTGAAGCACGGGTTGGCGGCGGGCTGGATCGAGGAGACGGCGGCGCTGGTCGACTGCAGCGAGCTGCTCGACCGCTACCCCGCCCAGCTGAGCGGTGGGCAACAGCAGCGCGTCGCCCTCGCGCGCGGTCTGGTGGCCCGGCCCGACCTGATGCTGTTCGACGAGCCGTTGAGCAACCTCGACGCCCGCCTCCGGGATCTCGTGCGGGCCCAGCTCCATGAGCTCCACGAGCGCCTGCGGTTCACGGCAGTGTTCGTGACGCACGACCAGAGCGAGGCGTTGGCCCTGGGTGACCGTCTGGCCATCATGCGGAACGGCAAGATCGAGCAGTTCGACACGCCCGAGCGGGTCTTCGAGGAACCGGCCACCGACTATGTGGCCGGGTTCATCGGCATGTCCAACCGCTTCGATCTCGAGCGGCATGACGGCACCTTCTTCCTTGCCGGCTACGCCACCATCGTCGACGGCGAGCTGCCGGTCGGACGGGCCACGCCGGTGGTCGGCGTCCGGCTCCGGCCGGACGATCTGGTGTTGGCACCTGGCGGCACGTCGGCGCCGGCCGGCACGGTCAGCTTCCCGGCCGACATCGTCGACTCCGAATTCGGAGGGCGTCACGTCGACGTGACGATGGTCGTCGGGAAGACGCGGCTGCACGCGCGGGTCCCGAGCGGACCGGTCGGGGGCTGGGTCCGGACCTTGGCCGCCGGCGAGCGCGTCGCCGCCTCGTTCCCTATCGACGGCGCCGTCTATTTCGGAAGCGACGGCCGGCGGGTGGCCGGTCACCTGCCGTCCGAGCCGGCTGTGCCCGTCGGAGCCTGACGCCAATGACGATCGCCCTCGACCGACTTCCCGCCGCCGAGGACACGGTGGGCCCCGGACTGGCGCACCACGCCCGCCGGCTGTTGCCTCGAGTCGGCCTGCTGGTCTTCCTCGCCGGAGTGGCATACCTGGTCGTCGCCCCACTCGTTCGCCTCCAGACGCTCGCCTTCGAGGACGGCGCCCGCGGCTACCGAACTGCCTTCACCCGGCCCCAGATGGCCAACACCTTGCGGACGACGATCGGCTTGGCGCTGGGTTCACTCGTGATCGCCCTCGTGCTCGGGACGCTGTTGGCATGGGCCGCGACTCGGCTGCCGCGCCGCCTGCGCATCCTGCGCGTGCTGCCCATCCTGCCCATCGTCGTACCCGCCGTCGCCAGTGTGATCGGCTGGTCGTTCTTGCTGTCGCCCCGGCCGGGCTACCTGAACGCGCTGCTCCGCAACCTGCCGTGGTGGAGCGACCTGGACAAGGGCCCTGTCGACGTCTACACGCTGCCGTGGATCATCATCATCACGGGGTTCGGCCTCACCGCCTTCGTGTACCTGTTCGTCAGCGCCGGCTTCGAGAACATCAACTCGGAGCTAATCGAGGCGGCCCAGGTGAGTGGCTCGTCGAACATCGGCGTCTTCTTCCGCGTCACCCTGCCTCTGTTGCGCCCCGTCCTCGTCTACGGGGGCGGAGTGGCGCTGCTGCTCGGCCTGGGCCAGTTCACCGG
>JBKOXV010000215.1:0-6946 GCA_046725105.1 bacterium
TGACGGTACCGGCGCTGTTGAACGTCAAGCGCCATCCGTCCTTGTTGGAAGCGAGGTAGATGCCGTCACCCGTCTGGGCGGCGTTCTTGGCGTTCACCAACGACGTCGTGAACACGTTGAAGTTGATGGGCGTCGGGATGACCGACCGGATGGTGTCCTCCGTGTAGCCCTGCGCCCCGTTGGCGTATGTGGGATCGCGCACGATGTCGCCTTCGGCGTAGAGATCGCCGTAGGCGGTTCCGCTGTGGGAGATGTGGTGGGCGACACCCTGCTGGTCGATGCCGGCATAGATCTTGCCGCGTGTCGTGGTGCCCGTCCCGAAGTCGAGATTGGAGTTCGACACCGTCTGGTAGTCGACGATGGAGCCCGGACGGACCTGGACCTCGACGCGGCGCAGGTCGGTGGTCGAGGCCTGCTTCCGGCCCGTGGCCGTGATGGTTAAGGCATCCCCGCCGACGGGTGGCGGCGTGATCTGCAGGTTGTACTCGTAACCGTTGTCCAGCGAGCGCCAGGCGTTCGGCTCACTCGGGTAGGTCCACGTCGACGCGCCCGTCCACGGCTGACCGGCCGCGGCGGTGACGCTGGCGGCGTCGGTGCGGGTCGACTCGCCCGGGTGGACGCGATGAGCGAAGTAGGAGTGGTCCTCGGTGAGCTTGGCGATGTAGTCGTGGACGCCCGCCTCGGCCGCCGCCATGGCGCTCGTGCGCTGCACGCTCCGGCCGGATCGGCTGGACTCGGCCAGGGCGTTGGCCGCCAAGCTGGCCGCCAGGGCGGTGAACACCACGCCCATGAGGACGGCGACGATCATCGCGCTCCCCCGGTCGCCGGCGGCCCGAGCCCGGCCCGAGAGTCGATGGCGCCAGTTCATGCCCCCCGCACCTCGACAGTGGTGGTGTAGCTGAGCGCGCCCGGCAGCCGGGCCGTGTCATGGTCGACGGTCAGATCGAACTGGACGGTCGCCACCGAGCTCGGATTGGTGGTGAGCGAGCCGGCGCGGTCGCGATAGGTGAAGAGCGTGGTGTTCCGCACGTCCGACACCACGGTGGCATACGGCTCCGTGGTGCCGAACACCCAGGGCACGCCGTCGGTGTCGGTGCTCGTCGTCACCGACCGCTGCAGGTCGACGCCGACCAGCCGGTAGCTGATCTTCCGCAGGTGGTACGGCGCGGCCCGGTCGGGTGAGTAGAAGGTGATGGTCGTCGCCCCCATCGACTCGACGCGGCTGATCGTGGGATCGCCGGTATATGCCTGGCGCACGTCTCGCACGAAGGTGTCGGCGACGCCGCGCACGGCCGCCTCGATCTGGACGCGGGACTCGGCCTCGGCGGCATGCTGCACCCCCGAGTTCAGCGTCAGGTACACGATCAGCAGGACGATGGCGAGGATGCTCGTCGCCACCATCACCTCGACGATCGTGAAGCCGTCGTCGTCCTTTGCCCGGTGGCCGCTCATAGCTTCGGCACCGTGACGTCGACCGTGACCGTGCCGGTGCCGCTCGGGCCGCCGACGGTCGTCGTCGTCGTCCCATAGCCGGCGCGAGCCGGCACGTCGATCGTGTACGGCGGCGCCGATCCCGACGGCACGGCGATGGTCGCCAGTCCCGAGGCGTTGGAGACGCCCGTCACCGAGATGCTCGCTGGGCCGTCCGACACCACCACGGTGGCCCCGGCAACGGGTGCTCCGGTGCTGTCCTGCAGCCGCGCCGTCAGGGATCCGGTGGCGTACGGAGCCATCACGAGGGTGACGTGCGACGTCAGATCGTTCGGGTAGTCGTTGGGTATACCAAGAGTCGTCGCGGCTGAATAGAAACCACCGACCGCCGTCGCCCCGACCGTGTAGCTGAGATTCGGGATGAGCGGCGCAACAGCTACTTGCGTCAGCGAGGCGTGGCCACCCGTTACCGTCAGCGAACCGGCGCCCCGCGACGACCACACGGCGACGGTCGCCGGGGCGACGAACGGCAGGCCGGCGCCGTCGACGAGATCGACGGTAAGCGTGACGGGCCGGAAGATGCGGAGGACCGTGTTGAACACGTCGCCCGCCGCCAGGCTGGTCCGTGCCGCCGGCGTAGGTGGAACATCTTCGGGAAGCGTCTGGTATCCAGGGACACTCACCGTCACCTCGTACTTGCTGTTCGATCCGGACGACGTCGTCGGGGCGAGGGCGGCAAAGCTGACGTTGCCGTCGGCGTCGGTGGTGTCCGAGAGCGGCGCATCGGGGCCAGATCCGAGGTTCACGACGGCGTTGGCGACGGGCTGCTTCAGCCCTTCGTCGACGACCTGGACCTTGATCAGGCCCTTGTCCTGGGCCGGAGCCGACGGTGGGGCGACGTCGGTCGTCATGTCAGCGAGCGGTGTGGTGGACCCCGGCGCCGTCACCGTGACCTGCACGGACTTGTAGTTCGCTCCGGTCTCGACGCCGTCCGGCAGGGGGTCGTTGACGTACGCCACCCGCACGCCGACCGTGAGCGTCTGTCCTCCGTTCGTCACGGTCCGAGACGGCTGGAGCAAGCCGGGCGGGTTGCCGCCGACCGTCCCGAGGTCGTCGTAGGAGAGGCGGCGGGCTTCCTCCAGCTGCGACGACGCCACCTGCTCGGCCACCGTGCGGGCCTTGGAGTTGCTGAACGATCGCAACGTGGCACTCAGCGTGGACGCGAACGCCGTGGCCAGGAGGGCGAAGACGACGGTGGCGAGCAACACCTCGATCACCGTGAAACCGTCGTCGGCTGCTGGGTCCATATCTCTCTCATCGGTCGTCTCCTGTCTCGGATTAGGGCGGAAAACGACGACAGGGGACCCCCAGAAAGGGGATCCCCTGTGCGCCTGTCCCCTCCGAGGGGGGCTCGGGGCGATCAGGACCAGCCGGCGTCGGTGAAGGCCAGGCCGGCGGCGGCCGTGCCGTCGCAGTTGGCCACCTTGGAACGGGCGTAGGTGGTACCCGTGCTCGCCGAGTCCTTGATGTAGAAGCACTCGCCCGACGACGACTTGGCGGCGGCGAAGAACTCGTCCGCGCTGGTCTTCAACGACACGTTCTTCGGGCCCGTCGAATCATCGTCGGCAAGCGGCGCGAACGTGAGTGACGGCTCGGCCGCGCCGAGCGTGCCCGGTGTGGCCTTGGTGTAGTCGTTGCCGTCGACGAAGATCGACTTCGCCGCGGTGACCGTGTTGCGCAGCGACGACTGCGCGCTCTTGTCCTTGGCCTTGCCTTGGCTACCGAGGAACGTCGGGATTGCGATGGCGAGCAACACGGCGATGATCATCACGACCACCATGAGCTCGATGAGGGTGAAGCCTTCGTCATGCTTGCGATCCTGCGCAAGCCGTGCCTTCAGGGTCTGCAGCATGCCGCCTCCATGGGTTCGTCCGTTGCGCTGCTGACCTACCCAGACGGCCGGCGCCGGTCCCAGTTGAGGGTTGGCGCGGAACTTGTTCAATTCAGCTCGTCAGGCTCCCAGGAGCCGCCGGCGCGCATCGCCACGCGGCGCAGACCCGACCACGCCACCTCCAACACCGGGCCGACCGTCTCGTCGTCGGACGCGACGTGCGCCGCCAGCGCCGCCAGGGCGTCCGTCCGCTCGGCCAGGTCCCGCACGGTGCCCGATGCCATCAGCCGCACTTGGCGGCGCAGTCCGATCACCGCCTGGCAGTGCTCGCCGAGGATATGGTCCCAGGGCTCGGGAGCCGATGCTGCCAGCTCCCGCAGAGCGCGCAGCGAAGCCGGTTCGCGCTCGAGGCGATCGACTTCATCCACGAGACCGGCCGCCTCGTCGGCCGCCATGGGTAGCCACGCGTAGGAGCCCGAAGCCAGCAGGGCGCGCACGATGGCGAACTTGAACACCAGGCGACCCAGGAGATGCCGCTCCCGCCACAGCGACTCCGACACTGCCTCGAGCCGGGCGTGAGCGTCGTCGTGCACGCACGACCAATCGTCACGGCGGCGCCCGACTTGAGCACCTGGTGCCGCGATCTTCTAGACGAGCCCGCCCTGGAGGGCCACGCTGATGGCCTGATCGCGCCGGGTCACGGCGAGCTTGGTGTAGATGTTCCCGAGGTGCGTCTTGACCGTCTCGGAGCCGATGCACAGCGCAGAGGCGATCTCGCGGTTGGAGCGACCGGCGGCCAGCTCCCTCAGCACGGACCGTTCGCGACGAGTCAGCGGGAACGCCGGCCCCGAGCCGGTCGAGCCGGCCAGAGGCGCGGCGAACAGGGTGCTGAGTAGGTCGGGCGCCAGGTAGCGCTCACCGCGCAGCACCGAACGGGCGGCGGCGGTGACGATGCCCGGCTCGTTGGCCGCCCGCGGCACGACGGCGTGAGCGCCGGCAGAGCAGAGGTCGACGAGGGCGCGCTGACTGGTGGACCCGACCAGCGCGATCACCTTGAGACTGGGATCACGATGGGCCCGGCGGACGCCGTCGAGCACCGAGGAATCAGGGCACGAGCCGACGACCAGAAGGCCAGCCCCGATCCGGCTCACGGCGTCGAACCCGGCTGTCGCCGTGCTCGCCTGGTCCGAGGACTCGATACCCGCCACGACCAACTCCACGCCGATACCGGCGCGGAGCAAGGCCCACTCGTCGATCACCACCGCCTTCGTCACACCGACATCAAGCCAGAGGCGTCGGGGCGCGACCAGACGCAGCTTGAGCAATTCACTAGTCAACTTGTGCGTCCGGTCGACGCCGGGACCGCCGATCGCCGGCGCGGTCGCCGGTGACTCGCGTGGGCTACCCGCCGCGGCAGATGCATCGCTGGCCCCGGTGCGGCTGTTCTCCTGCCGCCGGGGGAGACGCCGGGACTCGCTCCCCACCGGCGGGTGATCACACAAAAGGCCAGGTCATCGACCATAACGGTCATGTCCTCTTCAATGTCTCAGCCGGCGGAGTGGGAAGAACGGGTGACCAGCATGCTGCCGCTCGTCCAGCATGTCGTGTCGGATGTGGCCGGCCGCCTCCCCCGTTTCGTGGACCGCGACGACCTCGTCGCCGCCGGGATGCTGGGCCTGACCCAGGCCGCCCAGTCGTTCGATTCGGCGCGCGGCGTGTCGTTCCAGGTGTACGCGCGAGTCCGGATCCGCGGCGCCGTCCTCGACGAGCTGCGTCGTCGCGACTGGGTGAGCCGCGGGACGCGTCGCCGCGCCACCCAGGTGACGACAGCGGCGACGCGTCTGCAGGCCGAGCTCGGCCGGACGCCGTCGGACGAGGAGGTGGCCCGCCACCTGGACATCGATGCCTCCGTCGTTCGCCGCACGCGTGAGGACGTCCTGCGGGCCGATCAGCTGGAGAAGTCGGTGGGCTCGTCGACGGCCGACGACACGGCCGACCGCGTCGCCGGCTTCGACGCCGGCCCCCTGGCCCACGTGTTGGACGCCGAGCTCCGGGGCTACCTCATCGACGGCGTCGCCGCTCTCCCGGAGCGCTTGCGGACCATCGTGGTCGGCCATTTCTTCGACGGGCGGGAGATGCGGCACATCGCCGAGGACCTCGGGGTGACCGCATCCCGGGTGTCCCAGCTCTGCGCCGAAGCGGTGGCCCTGCTGCGCGACGGTCTCAACGCCCAGTTCGATCTCGATCGGCTGCCCGACGTCGACACCACGAAGGGCCGAGTCGATCGGCGCAAGGCGGCCTACTATCGAGCCGTGGCCACCGCCTCGACGCTCACCGAGCGACTCGACCAGACCCGCTCGGTTCGTCATGCGATGGCGGCTCAGGTGTCCTAGAGGTTCTGACCCACCTGCGTCATCCCGGCCGCCGGCGGTCCCGCCGACGTTCGCGAAAGGGCCGTACGGCCTATTCGAATCCCCCGAACGTGTCATGTGCCTGTCGCGGCCCGTCGTTACCGTCACGTCCGGAGCGGGAGGACGAAGGCCATGACGAATCTCGACGTACCTCGAATCGACTGTCGGCGGGCGGCGGCGCACGGCTGGCGGCCGCCGTCGCAATCGAACCGGACGACGGTCGGCGCCATCCGGGTGCTCATCGTCGACCGCCATGCGATGCTCGCCCAGGGATTGCGAGCCGCCCTCGACGACGTGGCGGACTTCGACGTGATCGGCGTGGCCGCCACCCTCCAGTCCGCCGTCGAGCTGGCCGGCGGCGACCCTCCCGACGTCGTCGTGATGGACCGGCGTTCGGCGGGCACAGACGGCGGCGACGGTGTGGCCCGGCTGATCGCGGCGTGGCCCGACGTTCGCGTGCTCGTGACCAGCGCCGCCGCCGACTACCGATCGGTGATGGCCGTCGTCGAGAAGGGTGCGGCCGGCTTCCTGCTTACGGACCAGCCGCTGGAGGATCTGATCGATGGCATCCGATCGGCCCGGCTCGGGCAGATGGTGCTGGCACCGTCGCTGGTTCCTGCCCTTCTCGCCGGGATCACCCCGGCCACCGTCCGGGCCACGACGATCAGCCGGCGAGAGGTCGAAGTGCTCCAGCCCCTCGCCGAGGGGCTGTCCACGGCCGAGCTGTCGGCGCGCATGGGCGTCAGCGTGAACACCGTCCGCAACACCATCCAGGGCGCCATCACCCGCCTGGGAGCTCACTCCAAGCTCGAAGCGGTGTCGATCGCCCTCCGGGAAGGCATCATCGCCCCACCCAGCCGTCTCCCTTCCGTTTCACGCTAGTTCGACGACCTCTGAGGTTCTCAGACCAGCGTGAAACGGGAGGGGGTCAGCCGAGGAGGCGCTTGGCGATCACCACGCGCTGGATCTGATTCGTACCCTCGTAGATCTGGGTGATCTTGGCGTCGCGCATCATGCGCTCGACGGGGAAGTCCTTGGTGTAGCCGTAGCCACCGAGCAGCTGGACGGCGTCGGTGGTGACGGCCATGGCGACGTCGGAGGCGAACGCCTTGGCCATGGCGCCGATCTTCGCCAGCTCACCGTGGGGATCGCCCTCGTCGACGACGGCACACGCCCGGTACACCAACCCGCGGGCCGCTTCGAGCTTCATGGC